>JANMIS010000216.1:0-8406 GCA_031375925.1 Synechococcales cyanobacterium OTE_70_concoct_197_sub | reverse complement strand
CAACGATCGCTACAAAAAAGCGATCGCGTGATTTTCAGGACTAAGCCCTCCCATGTAGATATGGGAAGGCTTCGATCATGATTCTGAAAACAGTTGCTTCAAATAACGACGTTCCACCATTGGGCGAGGTATTCGGCGCGGCGGTTTTGGTAGGTGAGGTAGTAGGCATGTTCCCAGAGGTCGTTGCCGAGGACGGGGATGTCGCTGACCATGCAGGGGTTGTCTTGGTTGGGGGTGGTGCTGATGGCGAGATCGCCTTTGCGGGTGACAGCCAGCCAGACCCAGCCAGACCCAAAGCGTTGCATTCCGGCTTCGACGAATTTTGTTTTGAATTCTTCAATGCTGCCGAAGTCTTTGATTAGGGCTTTGGCGAGTTCGCCTGTGGGTTCACTGCTGCCATCTGTCTTCGGTCCCATGCTTTCCCAGAAGAGTGTGTGGTTGTAGTGACCGCCGCCGTTGTTACGGACGGTGCGACGGATCTCTTCGGGGAGCTTGTTTAGGATGCGGAAGAGGTCTTCGATCGGTTTATCTTTGTATTTTGGAAATTTGTCGAGGGCGGCATTGAGGTTTTTAACGTAGGCTCCGTGGTGCAGGTCGTGGTGGATGGTCATGGTGCGCTCGTCGATGTAGGGGGCGAGGGCATCGTAGGCGTAGGGCAGTGGGGGTAGAGTGGCGTAGGGGTTGGAGGGTTTGGGTTCTGCGGCTTGGGTGGCTTGCGGGAGAAGCTGGGTGAGGGCGATGGCGCTGGTGGTGGTGCCTAGAGTGGTGAGCCATTGGCGGCGGGTGATGGGGTTCATGTTTTTTGGGAGTGATGGGGATTTGTATAATCTAGCATTTCGTCTTGTACTAAGTTTTGTTACTATCTTGATAGAGAGAACCATATTTTAAAAGGTCAGACCGATGCCCGATTCTGTGAAGGTTTATAGCCAGTTTGCTCATCCGATTACGATGTGGGTTTTGTTTGCGTTGACGTTGTATGCAATGTATACGGGGATTCAATGGCGCAGGACGCGATCGGCGACGGGTGAGGAGAAGAAGAAGCTGATTGCTGGAAAATTTAAAGATACGCATCACAAGATTGGGTCTGTTGCGCTGGCGCTGATGGTGCTGGGGACGATAGCGGGGATGGGTGTGACTTATTGGAATAATGGCAAGTTGTTTGTGGGTCCTCATCTTTTTGTGGGCTTGGGCATGGCAGGGACGATCGCGCTTTCGGCTTCGTTGACGCCCTACATGCAGAAAGGGGCGGAGTGGGCGCGGGTTTCCCATATTGTGCTGAATACTGCGATCGTCGGGTTGTTTGGTTGGCAGGCGTTTACAGGATTGGATATTGTGCAGCGGATTATTGGGCGGATGGCTGGATAAGAGTTAATCCTTAATTAAAAAATGCGCTACCGTTCAAGCAGACGTTTACCTGTTGTTTGGACGGTTTTTTATGTTTCCGATCGGGGATGACAATCCGACTCGTCGTACGTCTTATGTGACTTACGGGCTGATTGTAATTAATATTTTGGTTTTCCTTTACGAGATTAGGCTGCAAAATCAGTCGGTGGTGACGGCGCGAGGTCAGGTTTTGGGGACCGCTTTGGATTATTTTTTGCGGGACTGGGCTGTGGTGCCGAAACAGTTGACGGCGGCGATCGTCGGTGCGCCCATCCCTCACTTGCGGGGGGTGTCGAGTGAACCACCCGAGTTTCTTACTTTAATCACGTCCCAGTTTTTGCATGGTGGTTGGATGCATTTGATCGGGAATATGCTGTTTTTGTGGATTTTTGGTAACAATGTCGAAGATAAATTAGGCCGCGTTAAATTTTTGATCTTTTATCTCGCCTGTGGTGTCCTGTCTGGGTTGACGCAATGGGTCTTCTCGACGGGATCCTCTGTGCCTTGCTTGGGGGCGAGTGGGGCGATCGCTGGAGTCATGGGAGCCTACATTTTGCGATTCCCCAAGGTTTCGGTGAATACCTTTATTCCCCCGTTCTTTATTCTGCCAATCCCTGCTTTTGTCTATCTGGGGATTTGGTTTGTGCAGCAGGCCATGTCCAGTGTTTCTAGACCTATGGGCGGTCAGGAAGGCGGGGTGGCTTACTGGGCGCATAGCGGGGGCTTTGTGTTTGGGGCGCTGCTGGGGGTGATGTTTGGGTTGTTGCGGCGGGACGATCGGTTTGACAATGACGCACCCTAAGCAAAGTATCTGAGAATAAGTTAACAGTCTGTTACGATTTCTCGGTTTGAGCGGACAAAACTTGATTTTCGGTCTCTTGGGCTTAGATAATAGAAACCATACTTGCTGTTTTTTGGGAGAGAGCGGTGCTGCATTGGCCTTGGGTCAGGCGGTTAGGCTTTCTTCTGGGTCTCATATTTTTAGGAGTCTTCCATGGGCGCGCTGATTAATGTTTTTAAAAATTTGTTGGGTGGGATTTTAGGATTCCTGGGCGGGTTGATCGGTGGGAAGAAAGACAAAACGGCTGTAGCTCCGGCCAAAAAGTCTAAGAAACCTAAGAGAGGAAAAGATGGCTTCTTTATGGTGGCAGATGATGCTTCCATGGAGGAAATTCCAGAGGTAGCCCCTGTGATGGCCGCTGTAACTTCGGAAGCAGCTCCCGATGCTAAACCCGCTAAAGCAGCCAAGGGAAAAAAAGATAAGGGTGCGGTGAAAGCAGTTGCGGCTGCGGTTCCTGCGGCTCCTCGGGTGATGTCGGCTGAGGAATTGATCGTGGCGGCGCTTCAGCCCAAGCCTGTAGATGCAGCAGCAGCGCCAGTTGGAACGGCTGGGTTTGCGACGCAGTACTTAGTGCCAACGTTAACCAGCGGTCGCCGGGGTCCCGGTCCCAGCTTGAAAGGTTTCAAGGCGATGGCGAAGGAAATCCGGGGTTAGAGACCGACTGTGATTTTGAAGCGGGGCGATGGCTGAGGAGTGCTGGATGTGGACCACTCGTAAAGCATCGCTTCGCTTTTCATTTGAGGCGATCGGCACAGCCTGCTAGGAATTGACTTCTCCGATCGCTGCTTTTTGAGCCGCATATCGTTCTTTAAATTGACGTTGTTGAACGGCATGATCGACGATCGGTTTGACATAGCCGAGACGATCGCGAACTGATTTCTCAATATCTCCCGTTAGCAATGTTTTAGTTTCTACTTTTGACAGTTCAGGAACCCATTGCCGAACATATTCTGCATTTTTATCGAACTTTTGCGCTTGGGTCCAAGGGTTGAAAATCCGCAGCGGTTTGGGGTCCATGCCGCTGGATGCGCTCCATTGCCATCCGCCATTATTAGCAGATAAATCTCCATCTACCAAGCGCTGCATAAAGTACTTTTCTCCCCGCCGCCAGTCCAAGATCAAATCTTTGGTTAGAAAACTCGCGACGATCATGCGACAGCGGTTGTGCATCCAGCCTGTTTCATTGAGTTGCCGCATGGCTGCATCAATGATGGGATAACCCGTTCGGCCTTCGCACCAAGCTTCGAAAGTGCGATCGTCCTCGTTCCACGGAAACTGCTTAAACTGATCGCGGTAAGGACCATCCGCAAGGCTCGGAAAGTGATACATCACCTGTTGATAAAACTCACGCCAAGCTAATTCCTGTTGCCATGTACGAACGCCAATTTTGGCTTCATCACTCTGGCAAAATTTCATTGCTTCTAGCGTTGTTTTCCAGATTGTACGAATGCCGATCGTCCCAAATTTCAATGCAGGGCTAAGGGTTGAAGTACCGGGCTGTGCGGGGTAGTTG
Source organism: Synechococcales cyanobacterium OTE_70_concoct_197_sub (assembly GCA_031375925.1). GTDB lineage: Bacteria > Cyanobacteriota > Cyanobacteriia > Leptolyngbyales > Leptolyngbyaceae > JAAFJU01. Next base: position 4,669 of record JANMIS010000216.1, on the reverse strand, counting down.
CGATCGTCGTCGTAGGCTTCAATGTGTTTGGTTGCAAATAGGTCCAATTGATTTTGTGCGGCGATTTCACCGGGTTCTAACACCTGCCCACCCGACCAGATAAATCCCAGTTCCTTAAGGCTAGGAATTGCTCTTGCGCCATGGGTCTGGGCGATCGCTTGTTGTTCGGAAGAGAGTCCGATCGCGCTTTCTAGTGTGGGATAGGGTGATTTCTTATCTTTAGTAATCCAGTTCTTCCAGAAGGGACCGTAAACTGTATAGGGTTCGTTTTTGGCTTTAGAAACAATGTCTGTGGGCGTGTGTAAAAGCTGATCCCAGAATGTTTCAACTTCGATTCCAGTTTCGCGCAATGCCTTAATCATTGCGTTATCACGAACCTGTGCATAAGGTTCTACATCCCAATTCCAAAAGACGTGACTCGCACCGATCGCTTTAGCAAACTTAGGAATGATGTCCGTGGGATTATCTTGAAAAATCAAAAGCTCACTGCCTGCGGCTTGGTACCGATCGCGCAGAGATTTCAGTGAACCTAAAAGATAATCAACGCGGACATCAGCCATGTCGTCTGATTTTAGAATTTTTGGATCGAGGCAAAAAAGACCGACGACGTTGCGGGTCCGATCGCGGGCTATAGAAAGCCCTACGTTATCCGCAATGCGAAGATCTTTACGATGCCAAAATAAAACTAAATCAGACATTAAAATACACAGAAAACGAGCCACACAATTTTACGGCATAATCAAATGTCGCACCATCATAAAAGCTGAAATGGTTTTTGAATCCACGATTTCACCCGATCGGATTGCTTTTTCCAATGCCTCTGGTGTCATAGAAAGCACTTCAATATCTTCGTCTTCGTCCTGATCTGGTGGGCTTTCGAGCTTGGTTAAATCTGTGGCTAAAAAGATCCCGACAACTTCATCGGAGTACCCCGGTGCCAGTAAGATATCGCCCATAAATTGCAGTTTTTCAGCGCTGTAGCCAGACTCTTCTTGGACTTCACGTTCAGCGGTGCTGAGAGCCGTTTCACCCGGTTCTATGGTTCCTGCTGGAAATTCTAAAATGCGGCGCTGAACGGTAAAGCGATATTGTTTCAGCAGCACGAGTTCCCCAGATGGCAGCACTGGAACCACTAACGCGCCACCCGGATGACGGATGCATTCCATTTCTCCTTCGACTTTGTTCGGCAATCGATAGCGGTTGACTTCATAGGCAAACTTACGACCTTGATAAAATAATTTACGACGAAGCAATTGAGGTAATTCTAAAACCATAGGTATTCCAAAGTATGGGGATCCAAGATACTGGACTGACAGTTAATTTCGGTGAAGTTTGACCCCTGAGCAATCTACCCTTTGGCAGAGCTGTGCGATCGATTGCAATGAGACGGGATCAATCCAATCTGGGGCAATTTCTGCTAAGGGAACCAATACAAATGCTCGCTGTGACATGCGAGGATGAGGTAATTCTAGCGGTTCTGTGTGCAATTGACGATCGCCGTACAACAATAGGTCCAAATCCAAGGTTCTCGCACCCCAGCGCTCACTTCGCACCCGGCCAAACTGATCTTCTATTCCTAGAAGCAATGTCAGGAGTTCATGAGGTGAAAGTGCAGTTTCAAAGGTCGCGCAGCCATTTAAATAATCCGGTTGCGGCGGACCGACGGCAGCAGTGAGATACCAAGACGATCGGCTAATCAAACGCAGTTTTGGATGATTAGCGAGGGTTTCGATCGCAGCGTTGAGGGTGGCGATCGGATTACCTAGATTGGATCCAAGGGCGATCGCACAGTGAGAGGAAGGATGGGTCATTCAAAAAAAGGTAGAGGCCCCCCAGCCCCCAATTCTGGGGGAGCCGATCCATTGTCCATTTCCCCCCAGAATTGGGGGTTAGGGGGCGGTTCGCCAGGATTTGATGATTCAAACCCTAGTCTTCAGTGTCATTCTCAGCAACATCAACCGTTCCCACAGAATCACCAGTCTCTTCAACTGTTTCTGCATCCACAAGAATCGCCTCGCCATCCTCATCTAACTCCTCCGATGATTCACCCGCCAATGGCACGACCGCCACTGCACTGATGCCATCGGATTCATCGAGGCGCTGCAATCGCACCCCTGTAGCAGGTCGAGATTGTTTCGAAATGGCGCTGACGAGTTGACGAATGATGATGCCGCGCTGGGTCACGAGCATGAGTTCTTCACCGTCGTTGACCATGGTGAGGGCTGCGAGGGTGTCGCCTTTGTTGCGGAACTTGGTGGCGATGATGCCCATGCCGCCTCGGTTCTGCAAACGGAATTGGCTGACAGGGACGCGCTTGCCGAGACCGCCTGTGGTGACGATCAAGATCCATGGGCCCTGATTTTTTTCGTCTGCTTTTTCGTCTGCTTTTTCATCTAGGAGTTCTTCAGTGTTTTCATCATCGCTGCCGGATTCTAGCAATGCTGCATACTCCGCCAAAATTTGACTAGAAACGATCGCCATCCCGACCAAACTGTCATCTTTTTTGAGGTTCATCGATCGCACCCCACGAGTCGCACGGCCCAAGGGTCTGAGCTGTTCGTTGTTGACGCGGAAGTGAATCGATCGGCCCTGACTTGACCCAATGATGATGCTATCTGCGGCAGTGGCCAAACTCACCCAACGCAATTGATCGCCTTCCTCTAGGGAAATGGCAATCAATCCATTGATGCGAATATTCGCAAAGGCCGAAAGAGCGGATTTTTTGATAAATCCTTTTTTGGTCAACATGACGAGATACACGTCATCTTGGAATTCACTCACTGGAACGACAGAGGTGATTTTTTCCGTTTTGGTAACTTGAATGAGTTGAACCAGCGGTGTTCCCCGTGCAACCCGAGAACAGGTTGGGATTTGGTACGCTTTGATGGCGTAGACGACACCCCGATCGCTAAATAGCATAACGACATCGTGATCGCAGCAGGTGATGAAATGATCGATCGCATCATCGACCTTCATTTTCGCGCCTGCTTTCCCGCGCGTGTTACGGCTTTGGGCTTCAAAGGAATCTACGGGCATTCGTTTGATGTAGCCCTGTTCGGTAATCAAAATAACAGATTTCTCATTGGCAATGAGATCCTCATCCATCAGTTCATTTTCACTTTGCTCAATGCGGGTTCGGCGCGGGGTGGAATGGTTCTTTTTAAGCTCTGCGACTTCTTCGGTGATGATGGTCAATACCCGTTCGCGGCTTGATAGGATATCCTGCAAGTCTGCGATCGTAGTCATTAATTCATCATGCTCTTTTTCGATCTTGCCTGCTTCTAATGCCGTCAATCGCCGCAATTGCATCTGCAGAATAGCGTCAGATTGAAACTCAGAGAGGGCGTAGGTTTCGACGAGTTCGGCTTTGGCGATTGCCGAGTCCGCCGATCGACGAATCAAGGCAATAATCGCATCCAAATTCGCAAGTGCCGTCAGCAAACCTTGCAGCAAATGATCCCGCTCTTCGGCCTTACGTAATTGATAGCGGGTCCGACGGGCAATGGTTTCGATCCGAAAATCTAGGAAGGTCGCCAGGAATGCTCTTAGCGTTAATGTTTGAGGTTCGTTATCGACCAAGGCCAGCATGTTTGCGCCGAAGGTGGATTGAACGGGCGTTTGTTTATAAATATTGTTCAATACAACGCGAGGATAGGCGTCGCGCTTGAGTTCGATGACGACGCGCATTCCGTCCCGATCGCTTTCATCGCGAATATCGGAAATACCTTCAAGCTTTTTGTCATTGACCAATTCGGCAATTTTTTCAATCAGCGCCGCTTTATTTGTTTGATAGGGCAGTTCGGTGATGATGATGGCTTCCTTGTCGGGAGCACCGCGCCGCTCTAGGGTTTCAAAGGATGCCACCCCGCGCATGACAATGGACCCACGGCCTGTGGTGTAGGCTTCCCTAATGCCAGTTTTGCCATTGATCACGGCTCCTGTGGGGAAGTCGGGACCGGGGATGTACTGCATCAATTCAATGTCGGTGATGTCAGGGTTGTGGATCATCGCCATCAAGCCATCGACGACTTCGCCGAGGTTGTGAGGGGGGATGTTGGTGGCCATGCCGACGGCAATGCCTGCGGAGCCGTTGATGAGAAGCTGAGGCAGGCGCGACGGGAGAACGGTGGGTTCTTGTTGCGATGCGTCGAAGTTGTCGGCGAAGTCTACAGTTTCGGATTCGATGTCTTGGAGGAGGGAGTGCGCGGTCAGTGAAGTTAGCCGTGACTCGGTGTATCGCATTGCGGCGGGTGGGTCGTTGTCAATAGACCCGAAGTTCCCATGGCCGTCGATGAGGGGCGCGCGCATGGAGAAGTCCTGGGCCATGCGGACCAGTGCGTCATAAACGGCAGTGTCGCCGTGGGGATGGTACTTACCGAGGACTTCCCCGACGACGCGGGCGCATTTTCTGAAGGGCCGATCGTAGTTCAGACCCAGTTCGTGCATTGCGTAGAGAATGCGTCTGTGAACGGGTTTTAGGCCATCGCGGGCATCGGGTAGCGCACGACCGACGATGACGCTCATGGCGTATTCTAGGTATGAGCGCTGCATCTCGTTGCGCAGGTCAGTCGGAACAATCCGTTCCACGTTCGGCGTGTCTTGAGAAAAGGTCATATGCAGAGATACTCCAGAAGCAGAATTCGTAAGGTTGTCCGATCGCCCAGAACCA
>JANMIS010000213.1:0-2844 GCA_031375925.1 Synechococcales cyanobacterium OTE_70_concoct_197_sub | reverse complement strand
CAACGATCGCTCCTACCTCGTCTACTTTCCCGCACCTTTGGAGAACTTCCTGATTCAGTTAAACTTCAAATTGAGCAGATGTCGATCGATCGATTGGAAGCGCTGAACGAAGAATGGGTTGATTTGAAAAACTTGGATGATTTACTCCAGTGGTTTGAGAGAATCCAAAATTCTACTGGGGATTAGGTGAACTTACCAAAGTCTCGATCGCCTCTTTGAGCAAATCTTGGCCCTCTACAACCGATCGGATTTGGCTCAGTTGCAATCGAAGTTCATTCGCTCCGGGAAATCCTTTGCAGTACCAAGTCATGTGTTTTCTAGATTGATAAATGCCCCGATCGCCCTTATACTCCGCTAGCATTTCCAAATGTTCTGATGCACATTGTAGAATTTGGACAATTGTGGGTTTCAATTTCTCAACACCATGTTTTAAATAATAATCTACTTCTCCCACCAAAAAGGGATATCCCAGCGTTCCTCGCGAACACATTACACCATCTGCTCCAGTGATTTCCAAACATCGCACTGCTGACTCTACCGAATCAATATCCCCATTCGCGATCACCGGAATCTCTAACTGATCTTTTACCTGCCGAATCCAATCCCAATCCGCAGGCCCGTTGTATGCCTGAGCGCGAGTTCTAGCATGGACCGTAATCATTGCCGCACCCGCATCCTGTAGCTGCTTTGAAAATCCTAAAATATTGATTTCACCATCGTCCCAACCAATACGAGTCTTAACGGTAACAGGAACATCAACTGCATTCACAACATCACGGACAATTTGTGCGGCCAACTCGGGCTGTCGTAATAAAGAAGAGCCGCCGCCATTTTTTGTAATTTTGTTCACGGGGCAACCCATGTTGATGTCTATCGTATCTGCGCCCTGAGCGACCGCCTTTACAGCAGCAGACGCAAGAAAGTCAGGCCGACAGTCAAATAACTGAATGCTAATGGGTCGCTCACCAGGGTCAATGTCCATAATAATTGGCGTCTCTTTCAAATGCTGCAAACTTGATGCCTGTACCATTTCCGTATACATCATCGACTCCGGCGCATAGCGCCGCACCAATCGCCGAAATACTAAATCTGTCACTCCAGACAAGGGCGATTGCAAGACTCGGCTGTGAAGTGTAACAGCATGCTGTCCGTGGCCGATCGTGAGGGGTTGATGGGAGGCTTTGAATGAGCAAGGCATGACAGAAGTGTGGGCTGAATGGGAAACCCGATCATAGCTTCCGATCGGTTAAAGTAGTCATAATCCAATCGACAAAATCATGGTCTACAGTGACTTCAGTTTAGAATCGATCGTGCAGCAACAGCAGCTTCAAGTACAAGTGCGTCAGGTGTTATTTCAAGATGTTGTGCCTGTGGTACCCAGCGATTGGCTTCAGGAAACGCTGTCGATTACGGAAGAGTTGGGACTGTTTTCTGGGACGGAGAAGGCCCGGTCGGAATTCATTATTGCCCCGATTTTGATCGAACTGGAGCGACGAAATCGGGGGCGGCTGATGATCTTTTCGGGGAAATCTCTAGATGTCGATCGATCGCAGGGACTCAATGGTGAATGTGATTTCCTGCTTTGTAAAGGTGAAACCAATCGCATTGTGCAAGCGCCGATTTTTTCGGTGGTTGAGGCTAAGAAGCAGGATTTGGATCTGGGGATTGGTCAATGTGTGGCGCAAATGGTGGGTGCGAACCTATTTAATCAACGCAAAGGTGAGGCGATTCCGACGCTTTACGGCTGTGTGACGACGGCTGAACGGTGGCAATTTCTGACGTTGACACAAGATCATCTCGCGATCGATCGTCAAGTTTATAACTATCCCAATGAACTCGATCGAATTTTGGGGATTTTGCAGTTTGTGCTCGATCGGGCTTAGTGGATTATGTTGGGGCGATCAAGATTCAGACTCTAGAAGCCTATGGAGTGAGGATTCTAGCAATGTGAGGTCGTCTTGAATCGTTTGCCAAATGATCGATAGATTGACTTGAAAGTATTCATGAATCACGATGTTTCGCATTCCACGGACATCTATCCAGGGAATCTCAGGATGACTAACTTCGATTTCAGGCGGAATACTACGGACTGCTTCACCGATGATCGCGATATCATACAGAACGGCTCGAATGGTTTTACGATCGTCCTGAAATTCCTCAAACGTGAGGTCGTTGGTAAACTCGCGGATCTCAGCGATCGCCTCCAGGATATCTCTGACTTTGTTCTGCCAATTTCTAGAAGGCACGAATCATCTCCCGAAAGACAGGTTCTTGGAGGTAAGGTTTAAGCGAATCAGGTGTACCTAAATCGACTGAATGCTCCAGAATCTCTTCTAGGTAACGCTTAAGACGGACAAATGTGAACAGCCCGATCGGACGATCGAACTCGACAAGCAAGTCAACGTCGCTACCTGAATGAGCCTCATTCCGTGCCACCGATCCGAACAGTATTAAGGATTTCACACCAAAATCTCTTAGTTGATCTTGGTGGTCTGCAAGTAAAGTCAAAGTTTCTTTTTGCTGCATTTTCTAACCTGTGACGGGTATAAACCCTAATTCTTATTTTAGCTCAAGGCGTGTTTGCTAAAGAGAATCGATCGTCAAGTTTATAACTATCCCAATGAACTCGATCGATTTATCGATTTTTGGAGATTTTGCAATTTGTACTCGATCGGGCTTAGATTATCAAGCCTGAAACTGTTGCATTAGCCAAGCTGTTGTCGTGGATTGATTTTCTTGACGACTTCGCTGAAGCGCTTGTTCTAAGATTTCTAATTTCAAACCCGGTAATACTAATGATTCCTGAATGCGCCTTGTACTGCGATCGGGAGCGATCGAAAACGC
>JANMIS010000201.1:0-5072 GCA_031375925.1 Synechococcales cyanobacterium OTE_70_concoct_197_sub | reverse complement strand
GGACGCAAACGATAAAACATCTGTTCCAGATGGGCCGATGGAACCTGACCTGCTATTCCCCACAGCTTGGTATATACCTGCCACGAAGTCTGGAAGTACTCTCTCAAGCCATTGCAGATCACGCCATCAAAATCAAAAGTTAGCAAACTAGATGACATCTCTAATCGGGGTTAGACTTTCTAACCCAATGAACCAAGTAAATCTTGCTGGGCTGTCTAAACTTTGGATATGAAATGTAGTTTCTTAAACTGGGGCGCTAGGATTCGAACCTAGGAATGCCGAGACCAAAACCCGGTGCCTTACCACTTGGCGACGCCCCATTGCGCTTCCACATGAATAAATATAGCAGACTTCATCCCTAGGCTGTCAACATCTTTCTTAATTATTTTGAGGAAATTGAGATATTCAGATCTTGAAGCAGATCATTTTCACTAAGATCCACCTGGGTTAGGGGGCTAATCTTCCTTTTGTCCGTGTTACCTTAAAATAAAAAGAGAGCTTCTAACACATTGAGGAGTGAGCCGAGTGAATGCAGCCGAACAAGCAAACACCCTAGAAACGGCTAGTAAAATTGCAACTGTTGTCAACATTTTCAAACGATCGTTCCCAGATGCTAAGTTTGACTTAAAGCCTTGGGCCAGCGACCCAGATACCCGCGAACAGGTTGATCCTCATTCCATTGACATAGGATTTCATTTCCCAGGCTGGAGCAGGCGGTATCAATGTCGCAGCGTGTTGGTCCTGGTGAGGTTTTACCGGGATCCAGAGTCGAAGTAGCGGCGGGCGATCGGGGCTGAGGTGGCAGGCTTTAGTCATGTGGGAGAGCAGTGGCGACTGTCTACGGTAAAGGATTGGTGCTTTGTGGGCACTGCAATGCCTGCACCAGAACCCCAAGGCGCACTGAAGGACTTCTGCCGTGAGCTACTGATGGTTTTTAATCAGTCTGAGGAAAGCTCTTCAATGTAGAACTCAGCTTGGCAAAATTATTTTTATGTCACTCCCAAAATCAAATTCCAAAGAATGGCTGATTCAGTCGATCGCCTCTGGACAAGGGAAGTTCAGTCAAAATTTAGCATTGCGGCGATTTTTACTGCAAACAGGCGATCGAATCTTAGTCGAAGCCAGCCCTGCGGATCCACTATGGGGCATTGGTTTGGCAGAAGATCACCCTGATGCCAGCAGCCCTCACAAGTGGCCAGGACTGAACCTGTTGGGGTTTGCGCTGATGGCCGTGCGCGAGGATCTACGATCGAAATGCCCATAAAAAATCAGGTCCTGACTTTAGGACCTGATTTTTGTCTTGTTCGCTAATTATAATCGCCCTATTCAGCAACCCGCTGGGAGGTTGGGGTCAAAACAGCCTTCTCCCTGACGTTCCGCTTCGTGACAACCCACTCAGTGTTACCAATTAAGTGGTCATAGACGGCGATGATTGCAATCATGCTCTTAAAGACGCAGTAAAACGGAATAAAGAAGCAATACACCAAATAGGCCCAGGAAGGCTGCGGGTTGCCTTTGTGACGAACAATCCAAGCTGCGATCGCTTGAGTCGGTCCACTCATTAAGGTTAACGCTGTCGTCAACCAAAAATAAACAGGGTCAATTTCCGGCATCTCAGCTTGACTCAAGCTCAAGCTCAACAAGATTGGGAAGGTCTGTAAAGCGACGAAGTGGAAGGTTGCACTAAAAACCAACAGCATCGTCCAGTAGCCTTTCTGCCAAGAATCCAAAAATGAAGACCTCAGCAACGGAATCTGATGCTCGATCGCCACCTCAGTCCAGCCCTGCGCCCAGCGTTTTCGCTGAGACCAGAAGGACTTTAAATCTTCCGGGGCAAGTTCAGTGGTAATAATTCTCGGGTCGTGAACGATCTGATGGCCCTGAAGCATCGCCCGAAGACTCGCATCAATATCTTCCGTCAACATTTCTGGTGAGAACTTCACCTGTTTCAAACTAGAGGTCTGCCAATATCCGTTAGACCCGCAGAAAATCCCCGTATCAAACAGCAGAGACTTCGCCGGATGGCTTGCACCATACATGCATTCAAACTCGACCGCAATCATCTGGGTCATGAAGTTCAAACCAAAGTTCCGAATCACGTTACGACCTTGGACCGCAGAATAACGACCCGTCGAGAGCCAGTTCCAAGCGATTTCAAAACTATCGGGGCTGGGGCGATGATCAGCATCCAAAATTCCGGTGATTTCGCCACTGACCATTTTCATCGCAGCATTCAAATTTTCAGCCTTCGATCGGCTGCCCTCGACCCGAAGCAGTTTCAACTCAGGATTTTCAGCCGCTAATTGAGCCAACTCTGCCTCAATCCCAGGCAATTCGATCGGCGTGTTGTAGGCCAACACCAGCTCAAACCCATTGGGCGATCGATGCATCGTATCGAGAATATAAGTCAGCGTCTCCATAATGATGCCCTGCTCGTTGGGCAGGTAAGCTGCCACCACCAACGAACAACTGGGCAAGCCCTCATTCAGTTCGCTGCCCACTGGAAGGAAAAAGGCTTGATTACGGCGGCGCAGTCTCAAGACGCGCTGAATGAGTCCCAAACGCGGACGCCGACTGACATGCTTGTTACTGTACGTAAGCGCCGTAGCGATCGCTTCTCCCATCACAATGATGGAGGTCAAGAAGTACAGCACCGGAATCATCCAGTGCAGGGCTAAGAGATTGCCTTGATTATGCAAAATGAAGTAATAGACGATCGCAGGAAGGCCGATGACGACCACATGAGTAAAAATAATCTTGTCAAGAATGGCCCCAAACATCACAAATGAGGATTTAAACGGATTGGGGAATCGGAAGTTTCTCAACATTTGGTTTCTTAGCAGACCCTTTAGCATAGTTGTATGATTTTGGAAGCAAGGGAGACGGAAATCTCGTAATTTTAAAGTGGATGCCGTAATCGATAGAGAGAAGCCTTTTCAAAAGCCGATCGGCATGGAAGCAAGCCCTATAAAGGCTTAAATCATCCTATCTACAAATAACTTTCGAATTCTTTACAAATCGATACCCGTACGAAACTGTCTGTAGCATACTCCAAGAACTTAACGGGGTGATCACCGATTATTGGAAATCACCCTGCCGGGAAGCTTTCGATCGAACCACACAGAATCCCGCCGTAAGAACGCTAAGAGTGGGCATGTTTAGCGCATCTTTTACATGATCCATCGACTGAGAGACTTTTTCCGGACTTCCTTCATTTTTTTGTGAGACTTCACGAAGAATACCCGCAAATTTACAGTTTCCTCGATTGCAGTCCTGAAACATCAGACCGATCGAAGTGAGCCTCTTTCAGGATCTCTCAGTAGTTGTGAGGTCGAAGGCTATTCTTTTTCTTTTATTGTAAAGATGGGTAGTCTAAGCTTTAAGTCCGCATCAGCGCCAAATGTCATGGAAATTGGTTGCAGCGGATCCTACCAAACCTATTCCATAATCAAAATTAAATCCGAATTTATGCAACTTTTAATTGGGTCGTTATTGGTCATTTATGGTGTTGTTGCGCCCGTGCTATTTTTCAAATGGGTGGGACTAATGCGGCAAGATCGTCCCGCCACTCGCCGCGAACGGGTATTGTCACGATGCGTCGTTTTAATTGCAACGGCGCTGTGGCCGATCGTATTGCCACTAACTTATCTAGAATTGTTGGAGCGGGTGCGTCACCAAGAACGGCTCAAAGTCTAGCGACAGGATTGCCATCAGATCATTGCTGAAGCAGGCCATAGTGAACTGCGCTTCCGTTAAAGAATATGAATTTGTTGTGCAGATAGCAGTTTATGGTCATCAATTTGCCATACTTTACTCGAAGACTGACGATCGCAAGGCATGGTCAAAGGGTAGTCGTCCACTCAGTTCGTAGACTAAACTAGACCCTGAACTGCCAATGCAGTCTGTGAGGAGATTTGTTTGATTCATTACTAAAAATATATTATTCGTGGGAAGCCTAATTAAAGTCTGTATTCGGCATAGGATTCTGTGGCCGCAAAGGACTTTATACGGAGGAACCAATTTCTGGGGCGAATCTTGGCTGTAGACCTGTTCTTATGCCAGGAAAAACACCTTCCTGTTTTAGCCCGTCAGCTAACTCCGTCGGTTAAGGGAGGAGCAGTTTTATCTCTCCGAACGAGTACTGGAATGACGACGATTCATGATCATTCTTTGAGCGCGAGCCTTGTGAAGGAACGTTGTGATGGCAGCGCTGATGTTTTTGACCTGTGAATGACCGTTCATTTTTGTGCGATGAACCACCTCTGAATCCATGTCTTTTTCTTTGGAGAGGTCTAAACTGTGAATGTTTTATCAATGCTTACACGGCTTCAAGCAACGCTCAATCGGACCGACTTGGTACGTCAGATGTTGTTGATTCCTAGCCGGACTTCAGAGATGTCTAGCGCGGGGTCGGTTAACTTAGTGGTGGGCTATTCTGGATCTGAAAAAAGTCAGGCCGCTTTGGATTTAACCCTGTGGATTGCCCATCAAACCAAGATCGCGACCACTCAGCCTGTAACAGTACAGGTCGTCTATGTCGCAGAAGAGTCGAAAGTAGCCACCTGGTCTCGCTCAACACATCATCGATCGGCTGGGCGGACATCAGTATTGGCAATGCCAGAGAAGCGTTCCATCAGTCAAGAGGCGCTCGATCGGGTGACTCAATTTGAGCAAGCCGATCGGATTTTGTGGCAGGCCCGCTGCCTTGCAGAGGAATGGCGGGGGGCACTCAAAACTCACTTACGCTTCGGCCAAGTGGCTGGGCAACTGTTAGAAGTTGCCTATGCCGAAGAGGCGAGCCTGTTGATTTTAGGCTGTGAGTCTTCACACAATTCCTTGGTAAGGCAGCTATCTCAGCGCAGTCAGGACCTCCCATTTTCGGTATTGGGCACTCCGGCTGGTGAATAACGGGTGAATAACGGGAACGTAAGTCAGCAGTTTTATGCCAAGGCTCTAGCTTAGATTCTTGGCATAATTTGTGAGAGAAGCTGAGGGGGAAGGCTGGCCAGAAGTTGGCTTTGGAGATTATGCCCTAGCCGATCGTGGGCAAGACGTAAGACCTGCGCGAGCCC
>JANMIS010000175.1:0-5750 GCA_031375925.1 Synechococcales cyanobacterium OTE_70_concoct_197_sub | reverse complement strand
AAATCCCATAGCAATCCGCGATTCCTGTTCCAGGAGGCTGCGCCAACGATCGTTCAATAACTTCAAGCTGTTGTATCGATAGGAATCTCATCAGTTTTTGGCGATCGGCTGAACTCAAGGCTTCAACTAACGGCATTAATTCAGCTAAAGACATCACCCAACCTCCCGTTCAATTTTCCAATACCTCAATGATAACCGTTAGCACTGCAACAGAGCATTAAGCCGAACCCGATCGAATCAATGTCCGAAGCGCGTGATTAACGGCTTCAGCATCTTGGAAATGGATTTGCACATCAGGATCTAACATAACTGCACCGTCAGCTAAGGTGAAATACTGTGTTTCGATCGTTCCATTGACTTTATGAATAGTGACAGAATGCCCCTGACGATAAGCTTTATGGTGCTTACCCTGCACACCTTGAGAAAAATCATACTCAGGCATTAAGTCATCAGAGTAATCGGGATTTTGATTGTTCATAGGTCTTACGCTCCTTTGCGGTTGCTAGACGACTCGTAATGATGCGGGTAACGCTTTGACGTTCAGTATAAACCACGTAAAGAACTCGTAACTGAACCGAGAGACCCATATCAATCCAGCGCTCTTCCAAAATGGAATGTTCTGGGTCTGGAATTGTGAGTGCATAAGGATCATTAAAAACCCCTAAAAATCAACCCCACGTTTCAAATCAACCCCTCTCGCCGCATAGTGCTTATGACAAATCATCTCCGAATGCACATTTGCAAGATCAAAATAAGCAGGCTGATTCTTACAGCGACCCGTAATAATAATCTCCGTATCCCGAGGCTTCCGCAAAATCGCCTGCACCACAGGCTCCTCCGGCAACAACTCCAAATCCAACGTCGGATTCAACTCATCCAAAATAATCGTCTTATACAACCCCGACAAAATCGCCGTCTTCGCAATTTCCCAGCCCCGCTCCGCCTCCACATAATCAATCTCCTGCTGCTGCCCCCGCCACACGATCGCATCCCGCCCACAGCGCAAATGATCCACCAAATGGGGATAACTCGCCCGCAACGCCTGAATCGCACCATCCTCCGTATAGCCATTACCTCCCTTCAGCCATTGCACAATCAACACCCGATGGGACTTATCTTGACCAATGCCCTTCCCGATCGCCTGCAACCCCTTCCCCAACGCACTCGTAGACTTACCTTTCCCTTCCCCGGTATAGATCTCAATCCCACCAACCCCTGGCTCCAGCGTCACATCGTGATAATGCGGCTTCATCTCCGAATGCAAATCCGCAATGTCTACCAAACCCTGCGGCGCACCCCGGCCCGTCGCAATGATCTCCATATGCTCCGGTTTACGCCGCAGAACACTCGTCACCTCATCGATCGGCAACAACCCCAAATCCAACACCGGATTCAACTCATCCATCACCACAACTGAATATAGCCCCGAAGCAATCGCCCCCCGCGCCACATCCCAACCGCGCTGCGCTTCCAGCCGATCGAACTTCGTAATCTCATCCGCCCCAAAAAACTCCGATCGACCCGTTCTCACTTGGTCAATCAAATGAGGAAACCCGCGCTGCAACGCCTCAATAGCCGCATCCTCGTCATACATCCGCCCCGGTCCTTTTAGAAACCGCAGCAATAGTACCCGCGTCTGCGAATAGGTCTGGATCCCCAAGCCGATCGATCGCAGCACCACACCCAGCGCCGCCTGGGACTTCCCTTTACCCAAGCCGTCGTAGACATGGATCTGTCCCGCCAAACGCTCCGATCGGCCTTGAGCCGTCCGAATTCCAATTCCTGTACGAACCATATCTAGCGTTTACTCCAGCAGGACTGCCCTATTATAGGAGAACTCTGGAAATCGCCCCCTAAATTTTCGTTCCAAACCACAAGACGCCGCGTAAAATTTGGGTTATCGCACTCACTTTCGACCTGCACCCTCAAGCTCTTCGCAATGCCACCCATCACCAACTACACCGACGTTCTGCCCTTTAGAGCAATCGCCTTCCAGCTTTTGTTTTTGTTTATGGCGATCGCCATTGAAGCCGCTGTCCTCAATCAGCGCCTCAACCTGGGTCGAAAAATCAGCATGCAGTATGCTGCTACTGTCAATCTCCTGTCCACTGTTGTGGGTTGGATGGTGTTTTTTACGATCGAACCTTGGCTTCCTAGTGCTGCCCGCCAGCTTTTAGTCGAGTACGTTTTCTTCGGTATCCGTAACTTACCGCCTACCGTAATTTTGATTGGATTTGCGGCATTTGTATTGACCTTTGCCCTCAAACTGCAAGGCATCGAATTTCTAGAGCAAATTTTAGAAAAATCCACTCTCCCCGTCGTCACACCTCAAGAGCGGGGAAAGTTTCAAGGCCGAAAGCGTCATCTAGAACTCGCCTTCAACAATGGTCCAAACCGTCCCATGGCCGTTCTCTGGGCTAATGCCTTTAGCTTCGTCGCGATCACCGTAATATTGGTGATTCGGATTTGGGTGGATATATTGATTCCCGGCTCCTAGCAAACGGTTCCAGCGCTCGTCCATCACTCCCCTTTGAATTCCTATGAAAGAACTGTTTGGATCCCTTAAATCATTCCTCTCTCCCACTCAGTCTGCCTGCTGGCAGACCTTAATACTATTGAGCCTGTTTAGTGTCGCCATGGCTGCCTTGATGAGTCCTACAGTACAGGGCTTAGTTTCTTTTTGTGGCTGGGTGTTTTTGATTACTGCCGTTTGGTGGTTCGTCTATGAAAAAGACGTGATGAAGGCTCTGACGATTAATCTGGTGTTTACGAAAGTTTTCCTCGGCCCATGGATTGTGTCGATACTGATCGTCATTGCCCTCTTTGGAAGCTGGGCTGGTTTTGCTAATTTGTCGGGGGTCACACCTGCGGCCCTGATCTCTGTGGCACCGATCGCAGCCGCAATTACCCTAGCCCCCAAGTTCATCAAAACCAGTGACGAAAAGACCCCCCAGTACACCGTTCCTGAGAAGAAATTTCGTCAAGGGATGGTGCTGTTTGTGTTGAGCCATTTTTTGATTGCTTGCTGGTTTCAGTTTTATTTTCTAATTCAGGGATGGCTTAATTTCTATCCCAGCTTGCTCGCCGAAGATTTCAGTCGGAGTTCTTTTGTGATTCGCGTACAGCCCAATGTTCAAGTTTCCCGGGGTCGGGAAGTTCTCAATGCTGCTGAGAGTGAACTGCGCGATCGGCTTAATAATCAAAACTGGAGCGCGATCGAACGCTGGCTTTTTGAAAGCAAAGTCAGCAACCAATGGACCACTGACCTAGAGCAAAGTGTTCAATCTCGCCTCAGAAACAAACTTGGCGCAGGAGAAATGGATTTCTGGAAGCTTTCCGGCAAAGCTACAGGAGACACCTATGACTCTGGAGCCTACTACAATCTTCTACTGAATGCCACCTGGAAAGGTCCCACAGCCGCCAAGACAGATTACACCGTGACCAAACGCTGTGAGTTAGCGCCCAAGCGCACGTTCAATCGAAGAGCCGGATCAACGATTCCTGAAACAAAGGTGATCGGAACCCTGCGTTGCACAGATGTTTCAGACCCGAAAACTGGATTTGTGCAAAAGAAAGCTTGATTTTTTAGATTTTGGTGTAGTTTGATTTTTGTCTAGGGTTGCTATGTTTGTTTCGATTCCTCGAATTTTAACGATCGCCTCGAATGCCTTTTTAGAAGTGGTCCGCGATCGAATCTTGTACACCATTGTCATCTATGGTGCCTTGCTGCTCGTCGCTGGAAGATTGCTGCCCGAGGTAGCGGCAGCAACAGAGGCTAAGATTTTGCCGGACATTGGACTGGCGGCGATGCAGGTGCTGGGCGTTCTGTTAGCGATCGTCGTCGGGACCGGGCTAATCAATAAAGAGATCCAAAACAAAACGATTTTCGTCCTCATTGCAAAACCCGTCAGCCGTACCGAGTTCATTCTGGGCAAACATCTGGGCTTGAGTTCTGTTTTAGGGGTAATGGTCGCTTTAATGACCGCTACTTACTACGGCGTGATGACGTTTTATCGGGTCGCCGTCGTACCGATCGAACTCCTAATCCATTCTGCGTTTTTAGCGTTGCAGCTTTCACTGGTCACTGCGATCGCGCTATTTTTTGGGGTATTTACCAGTTCACTTCTAGCAATGCTGATGACGTTTGGACTCTATCTCATGGGCATTTCAAGTCGCAGCATGGTGACATTTTCAAAACTTTCTCAAGACCCCATGCTGGAGCGCGTCGCAGGTTGGTTTTATACCCTACTGCCAGATTTCAATCGCTTAGATCTCAAAAATCAGATGGTGTATCACCTCATTCCTTCTCAGATTTCTCTGGTGAATAGCATTGGTTATGGATTGCTGTATATTGTTGTAGTGCTGATTTTTACTTCTCTTATTTTCTCTAGAAGAGAGTTTTAGATTTCGACCTTTATCGGAAACCGCTAGGTGTACAATCTCTGGGCACAACTAGGTGAATGATACAACAGCCGCTATGGCTTCCTATCAAAACTCTGAATCCGCATTTCAACAGTGGCGCGATCGTCAACTTTTAGAGCTTCGATCGGCTTTTGACTTGTGCTTACAGCATAGTTTACAAGATACTTCTATTCATCATCCCGCTATTCAATTATTTGAAATTGTTGAACAGCAGCTCCTGCCGAATTTTCCAGGCATGTTTCGATTGCAGGCCATGGGCGAAACGCAGTGGAATATTGAATACGAACCAGAAACGCCGGACATCCTAACCCCCGATCTGCGCGAGTGGCTGCATACCATCAGTCAGTGCCTCTCCCAGCAGGCAAACATCATGGTTCAACTACAAACCCTTCAGCAGCGCTGCCAAAGCTTAGAAATCGAAAAAGAAGAACTGCAACAGGTTAGCCAACTCAAAACTGAGTTTCTTGCCAATACCAGCCATGAAATTCGGACGCCTTTGAGTTCGATTTTGGGATTTACTCACCTTCTACGAGAACAGGGCTTTAATCCTGGCTCTGTGCGTCATCAGGAATATCTTCGCATTATCCTGACTAGCGGCCAGCATCTTCTCGCACTGGTCAATGACATTCTTGATCTCTCTAAAATTGAAGCCAACCAGCTCGACCTCAACTGGGAAACCGTTCAAATCATTCCCCTATGTAAGCTAGTCCTCACCCTTGTCCAAGAAAAAGCCAACGATCGGGGCCTTAAGCTTATTTCCGAAATCTCGACCGACCTTGAGCCACTGCTGTGCGATCCCTTACGCCTCAAGCAAATGCTTTTCAATCTTCTGTCTAATGCCCTCAAGTTCACCACCCAAGGCGGTGTCGGCCTTCGCGTTACCCAGAGTAACTATGCCGTTAGCTTTACCGTCTGGGACACAGGCATCGGCATTCCCCCCAACCAACTTGACTGCCTCTTCCAGCCCTACCAACAGCTCCCCCAAAGTCCCGTGCGTCAAGCTGAAGGCACAGGTTTAGGGTTAGCCCTTACCCGGAAGTTTGCTGAATTGCATCAGGGATGCGTCAATGTAGTCTCCACCCCTGATCAAGGCTCCCAATTCACGATTGTTATTCCCAGGCGCAGCACTGACCAAGACCTGAGTGAAAGTTATTCCCGACAGCTTCCTGATGCGATCGATCAAGATGCTTCCCCTGCCGAGCCGCCTGCTATCAATCCTCTGCGAGGTACGAACGGCCAGATTCTACTCGTCGAAGACAATCTCAACAACGCCCAACTGATCACGGCCTATTTGCAGAAGCAGGGCTATCAGGTGTCGTGGGCCAAAA
>JANMIS010000320.1:0-2383 GCA_031375925.1 Synechococcales cyanobacterium OTE_70_concoct_197_sub | reverse complement strand
GTCGTAGGCGTAGATTTTTTTGCCGGAGCCTTTGAAGCGAACTAGGGCATCGCGGACTTCTTTGAGGGTGGCGTAACCCGAGGGATTGTTGGCGGCGGTGCTGTTGCTGCGGAGGTAGATGGCAAGGATGCGGGAATCTTGGGCAGCTTGATCGATCGCGGTGGTGACTTTGCGGAGCGTAAGGCTGTCAGTGAAATCTCCAGAAATTAGGTCATTGACGATTTCGCGGGGCGACTGTTGGGGTTGGGCATCGGTGATGCTTCTGGCAAGATCGATCGTGAGGATGCTTTGGTTTTGGACCTCTGGCTTACCATCTTGACTGCCGATAATCACCAAGAGGGTCAATAATCCAGCGATGCTGACTCCTGTAAATAATGTCAGACCAAGGAGGGTAGCCAGAGTGGTCTTAAAGAAGTCGCGCATGGATTCTAGGGATTTGTGAGCTGGCTTTCTAGTGTACACACTGGAGATTAGAATTGCGACTTTTCTCAGTTACTAAACGCGATTGATCTGATTGATCTAAGAGATATCGATCACATTTAGTATTTGCCCTAAAGTTAAATTAAGTTGTGAAAATGCCAATGAAATTATTTGATCATCCTGTTGAAATAATCTGACCTGATATTCACCATCTACTAACCGATATACAGAAAATGTAGGTTGCTTTGGCGCTCCGATGTACCTTCTTCCACCTAAACCTAGATAGTCAACAATCCAATATTCAGGGATCCCCATTTCTTCATAGTCTGCTGCTTTGTGTTGGTAATCATCCCGCCAATTCGTACTCACAATCTCAACAATAAGCGGTATTGAAACTCCTTTAACGAGTGTAGATTCCCGTTTCCATCGAGCCTCATCCGCTAGCTTACCTTGATCAATGACCGCTACATCGGGCAAGTAACCTGAAAACTCACTATAGGGCTTCACCGTACAACTCTTCGGAATGAAATAGGGCAGTTGAAGCCGATCGATTTCCACCAATAATCTCCGATTGAGATATCCTCCAACCTGCTCATGTGGACCTGTTGGCTTCACTTCACACACCCTCCCATTCATTAATTCATACTGTCCATTCTCCGGATACTCGGCAATAAATTCATCAAAGGATGTATGTCTAGGAATTGCCTGAACCACTACGCTGACCTCCAAATAAGTTCCGAATAAGTTTAGTCCTGAGCTATTTCTGATGACGATCGATCGCGCATTGCACAATTTGATGCACCAGCGATTCAAACTCTATTCCCGATGCAGCCCAAAGCTGAGGATACATACTCATGGCCGTAAATCCCGGCAGGGTATTGACTTCATTAATGAATAGTTCATCAGTCGCTTCGCTGTAAAAGAAATCTACTCTGGCAATGCCCGCACAGTCGATCGCTTTAAAGGCTTGAACAGACATTTCTTGAATGCGTGCCACTACGCTGGGCGAAAGATTAGCTGGAATATAGGCTTTCGATCGGCCTTCGGTGTATTTGGTTTCGTAATCATAGAAGTCACTGTCAAAGGTGATTTCGCCGACGACCGATGCCTTGGGATTGTCATTGCCGAGAACAGCACATTCAACCTCGCGGGCAGTGACTCCGGCTTCTACGATGATGCGCCGATCGTAACTTGCAGCCTCATCGAGGGCTTTTTCCAGTTCGGCGCGGGTGCGGCATTTGGAGATGCCGACGGAGGAGCCGAGGTTTGCAGGTTTGACGAAACTTGGGTAGCCCAGTTGGGTTTCGATGTCGTCGCAGAGCTTAGGAAAGCGGCAGGGGTCAGAATAGATGTCCGATCGGTTGACGGCGTAGTACTTCACTTGGGGCAGGCCCGCTTCGGCGAAGGCCATTTTCATGGCGATTTTGTCCATGCCGACGCTGGAAGCGAGGACGCCAGAACCGACGTAGGGCACCTGCATGAGTTCCATTAAGCCTTGAATAGTGCCGTCTTCACCGTTCGGTCCATGAAGCACGAGATACCAGAGATCAATGCTGGCGGCGCTAGCGGGAAATTGCCAGAGATTGGGTTTGCTGGTTTCTGCGGGGACGATCGGCACTCTACTCTCCAAAACCGCTGCGGCAGTTTCACCCTCGACCCAAGCGCCATCTTTTTGAATGTAAAACGGCTGGACATTGTAGCGATCGGCATTGGCTCCCATACCTAGGCCCTTAGCGATCGACCCAGCGGAAATGATGGACACCTCATGTTCCCCCGATCGGCCCCCAAAAAGTAGTCCTACATTCAGTTTGGCGACTGGCGATGTTACAGGGGTTGTCACGGTGGTATGTCCTGGCATTGGCATGGAATTTTGCGAAAAGTATAGCAGATGATAGAGCGAGAACTGGCGCAATTCTGAAGGGGGAATCTGACCCAAGCTGAGCTGTTTTCCGAAATCCGACTC
>JANMIS010000074.1:0-13361 GCA_031375925.1 Synechococcales cyanobacterium OTE_70_concoct_197_sub | reverse complement strand
GCAATAACAAGCTGCTGTCACCATCCCTCAGCATATTTGCCTACTCACCCCTGTTTTGTATAGCAAGATACGAACTAAACCATTTCACAACAATTTAATAATCGATCGCCCTTGTTCTAGCGGCTTGTGGGTCATCTTCGTGACGTGTACTATTGCCATCCAATATTGCCATCGGTAAAACCCTATCCAATAAGGAATCAGCGCCTGTGATGGGCAGATGACGGGCAGATGACGGGCAGATGACGGGCAGTATTGTAAAGTTTAGCAAACACTTTCCGCCTTACTTGAGTGCTGAGGTGTCTGAGGAAAAGCTGCGTGGTAGAGTGATTTGAAAGTCTTTAACTTGTATTGGAAAGGCCGCAAATCAGCAAAAGCAGCAGACTTGCAGCCATGATTTGTCAAAAGCTTCTCCACCACGATTTGTCAACATTTGCTTTAAGGAAACATTGCAATGCGGGACGCAGTCACCAGCCTCATTAAAAATTACGACAACACTGGACGTTATCTCGATCGCAATGCGATGGATGACCTCAAGTTTTACTTCAGCACGGGTTTAGTTCGTCTGCAAGCCGCAGGGGTCATCAATGCCAAAGCGGCTGCGATCGTTAAGCAGTCCGCACTACGCCTTTACGAAGAAGTCCCCGAACTGATTCGTCCCGGTGGCAACTCCTACACGACCCGTCGTTACGCCGCTTGCCTGCGGGACATGGACTACTACCTTCGTTATGCCAGCTATGCCCTAGTGGCTGGGAACTCGGATGTTTTAGATGAGCGCGTCCTCGAAGGCTTACGAGAAACCTACAACTCGCTCGAAGTGCCTGTTGGCCCCACCGTCATCGGCATCCAAATCATGAAGGACATTGTGCGTGAACAGGTTGCCGCCGCCGGAATTCCCGCCGGAACCCTGACGGACGTGCCCTTCGACCACATGTGCCGCTCCCTCAGCGAAACAAGCCTGTAGGGTTTGAAGACAATTTCAAAGTCCCTCTCCTCAGGGAGAGGGATTTAGGGTGAGGGCGGTTCGCCAGAGATTCTCATCAAAAAAGCTAGCTTGTTACAGCTAGCTTTTTTATTGGATTTTAAAGCTGATTACACCGATCGACCTTCTGGCTCTAGCACCCACACCGAATGCCCATAGGCGCTCGACGTAATCAGCGCTTTAGTTCCTTTCCGTTCTAGTTTCTCAGCGAGTTCTGTGGCCTGAGACTCATCTCGGACAATACGCAACAAGCTGTAAAACTGCCGATCGTAGGTAATGCCCGTCAAGGGCTTATCCAGATCCGGGACCTGAATTTTGCAGGTCTGATAGTCTCGCTCCGATCGCAAAATTTGAACGCTTTTACTGGCCGTCGAAGGCTCAGCCCCGTGAAACCCATTCCCATGAGACGACGTGCGAACCCTGTCTCGATGAGAATGACGAACCGCCTCCGCTTCGTAGACCCAAAGCACATACCCCTTGGGCGTCGCTGTAATAATCGATCGATTACGTCCCGACAGCCGATTGGCTAGCTCTTTGGCTCGATCCAACGTCGGTGCCACTCTAAAAAAGCTGTAATACTCCTCTTGAAAACAAATTCCAGCCACAGGAATCGGCTCCTCAGGCAATCGCAGATGACAGGGCGCATATTGCTGCCGCTGGGTTAGCACAGTGTGAGACGTTAAAACTGAAGTGGGGGATAGCATGGCACACACAGAGAATTACAAGAGAGTTATAAAAACAGAATGTCAATATTTGTATCGAAATTTGTATCGAAAATAAGACTTCTTCATTGTCCAGACAGTTGCATAGCAGCGGAACCGTACAACCTGCTAGATCTTTCAGCCTATTTGCCGACTGTGCCCCGATCGCTTGCGTAAAACTCCTGATAGTCTCGCCTCACCTGCTGGCTGTACTGCCGTGCATAATCCAAAATTTCCGCTTGCCATCCTGAGGAATGCCCAAAAGCAATTAAGTCATCCGTGATTGCACTACGCTGCCGTCCTCCACTGCGAAGATGGCCCCAAGCAACCACATGGGCCAAGGTTTCCACTAGCGTTTTCAGCCGTTTGGGGCGATGGGCGATCGTGGCTAAATCCAGCTTGTCAGCAGTGGGCTGCAATTCCCGCAGCACATAGCTCCGATCGCCCGCCATCAGCACACTTAGTAACGCGGGCGGGGAATCTTGGATTCTGGACTGAACCGCCACAATCCGATCGGCTTCTGTTGGCCAATTTGGCTGTAACGTCGGGAGATAGGGCTGGAGGCAGGACGATCGGCTCACTTTCAAATCCAGTAAATACGCGCCATCGGGATACCCTTTTCCCTGAATCAAAATCAAGTACCGCTCCAACCCCAAGCTGCCATTGCCTGCGATCCGGTAAGCAATATCCAGAATTTTAAAAAACTCAGGATTCGGCTGCTTTTGAAGCTGAGTTTCAGTCCATTGGGTGACCAGGTGATGGATTCGGTGAAGATCGGCATCCGGAACCGTCAGAATTTTGTTCGGAACGCGCTTGAGTGAGCGAACTTTCGGATCCAAACGATTGCGGATAAATGACGATCGCTTTCGTGATTTTAAAGTTTGTAGGAGATCCTTTACGACGCCTTGAGCCGTTTCTCGGTGAACGGTGCAAGCTTTTCCTGTGACTAACGTTTCAGCATAAACCTTTAGAAAAAACTGGCCCAGTTCGATCGCTTCCCCCTCATCCAATCCCAAATCCGCCACTAACAAACTCACTACAAACCTCGCTAGGTCCCAGCTACAGGGAGCCAGCACCGCCTCATCAAAGTCATTAATATCAAAGTAAACGAGTTTTCGATTGGATTTAGGTTCGCCTAGGCGATCGTTGCCCTTGAAGGTGCCAAAATTCTGCAAATGAAGATCGCCACAACTCCACACTGCCGGAGCCGTTTGGAAAATCCCGGTCTGTGGCAAATCTTCATAAAACAAATGACAAGTCCCACGCAGAAAGGAAAATGCATCTACGGCCATTTCTTGATACTTCAGAGCGACTCGATCGGCAGGACGATCGGCGTTGAAATGGGTGATGCGATCGATGAGAGAAGCCATGGGAATGAGGAGTGAAGAATGAGGAGTGGGGAAATCACGGTTTAACTTCCTTGAAACAGTCTAAGCCGCTGGTGTATTGTGGAGGCTCGTAATCTTTATAATTCTGTACCTTAAGTCCTATGTTTGACGCTCTAGCCGATCGCTTAGAAGAAGCCTGGAAAAAAATGCGCGGGCAGGACAAAATCAGCGAATCCAACATTAAGGATGCGCTGCGTGAAGTCCGTCGGGCATTGCTAGAGGCAGACGTCAATCTGCAAGTCATTAAGGATTTTATTGCCGAAGTCGAACAAAAAGCATTGGGCGCAGAAGTGATCGCCGGAGTCCGGCCTGATCAGCAATTTATCGAAATCGTCTACAAAGAGCTTTTAGAAGTCATGGGCGAGGCCAATGAACCTCTCGCCAAAGCCGATACTAGCCCCACAGTAGTCTTGATGGCGGGACTACAAGGGACCGGGAAAACTACTGCCACAGCAAAGTTGGCGCTACACCTGCGTAAAGAAAATCGCACTTGCTTGATGGTCGCGACCGACGTGTATCGCCCCGCTGCGATCGACCAGCTAAAAGCCCTCGGCAAACAAATTAATGTCCCTGTCTTCGAACTCGGCACCGGAGCGGATCCTGTCGAAATCGCCCGTCAAGGCGTCGAAAAAGCCAAAGCTGACGGCGTTGATACCGTGATCATCGACACCGCCGGACGCTTACAAATAGACGAAAACCTGATGGGCGAACTGGCGCGCATTAAGGACATCGTTCAGCCCCACGAAATCCTCCTCGTAATTGACGCGATGACAGGTCAAGAGGCCGCCAGTCTGACCAAAACTTTCCACGACAAAATTGGCATCACAGGCGCAGTTCTAACCAAGATGGACGGCGACACCCGAGGCGGTGCGGCGCTGTCGGTGCGGAGGATTTCCGGCCAGCCGATTAAGTTCATCGGGGTCGGTGAAAAAGTTGAAGCCTTACAGCCGTTTTATCCCGATCGGATGGCCAGCCGCATCTTGGGCATGGGTGACGTGCTGACCCTAGTGGAAAAAGCCCGCGACGAAATCGACCTCGAAGAAGCTGAAAAACTCAAAGACAAAATCCTCGAAGCTCGGTTCGACTTTACCGACTTCCTCAAACAAACCCGCATGTTAAAAAACATGGGTTCCCTGGGCGGCATGATGAAGCTGATTCCTGGCATGAACAAAATGATCAACGACGATCAGCTTAAAGAGGGCGAACGGCAGTTGAAACGATCGGAAGCCATGATCGGTTCTATGACCCTAGAAGAACGCAAAGACCCCGACTTGCTAGCCACCTCACCTAGCCGCCGCAAGCGTATCGCTAAAGGATCAGGTCACAGCGAAAAAGATGTGACAGAGTTAGTCACGAACTTCCAGAGAATGCGCACCTTCATGCAGCAAATGGGCAGCGGTCAAATGGGCTTCCCTGGAATGGGCGGTGGCGGTGGATTTCCTGGAATGGGAATGCCCGGAATGATGGGTGGAATGCCTGGAATGGGCAGACAGCCGCAACAGCAACAGCCTGGGCCGGGAATGCGTGGGTATCAGCCTCCGAAGAAAGGTAAAAAAGATAAGAAAAAGAAAGGATTTGGTACGTTGTAGCAAACACCACCTTGGAATGAATTCCAAGGCTCATAGCGAAAACCCGTTGAAACTGGTTGTAAGAGGTTCTTAATTTCTCTTTTCTTCAACCCTTTATGGGTTTGGGCTATGAGCCTCGGAATTTATTCCGAGGTGGACAGACAACGAAGCAGAAGGCTAGAAAGGCTAACAACCCCAAACAAAAAGCGATCGTTCCCATTAGAAACGATCGCTTTTTGTTATTTATTTATTGCTATTCAGTTTTAATTCACTACTTCAAAACAGGCTCTCGATCGGAAACTGGCTGGACAAGCTTCTCAGAAATCATAGACAGATCATCTTTTGAAACCAAGTCAGGAACTTTCGCCTTCTTATGGGGCAATCGAATTCCAATGAACACGTCATACCAAAAATTCCAAGGATCTTCAGTTAGAATCCCCAAAGTCTGATGACACCCTTTTTCATCTAAGACAGGCTTCATCGCCTCGTAGACTTTTTCGTAGTTATACCAAGGCACAGCGGGCCAAAGATGATGCACCAGATGATAATTCTGCCCGCCGATGAGATAGTTGAGAACTTTACTAGGGTAGACCCGTGCGTTCATCCATCGATCGCGCTCTTTAAATGGACGATGGGGCAAATAATCAAAAAACAAGCCCAATACCAGACCGACAATCGCCAGCGGCGTGAACCAGAAATTAAAAATGTAACCAATAAATCCAAAATGCTGGGCAATTGCCAGCAGCACGATCGCCGAAATGCGCGCTAGAATCCATTCAAAAAGCTCATATTTCCGCCATAGCTTACGCTGGAAGAAATAAACTTCGTGATACATAAACCGCGCATTGATCAACCAAAGCGGACCCATGGTTGAAACAATATGATCAGGGTCATTCTCAGGGTCGTTCACATTTGCATGATGCTGCATATGAACCCGAGTAAAAACCGGAAATGAGAAAAAGAGCATAAACGCGCTCCCATGACCCAAAATTGCATTCACAACTTTGTTCCGATGGGCCACACCATGACAGGCATCATGAATGACAGTCCCCACCATGTGTAACGCGACAAAATTTAATACAAACGTTATCCAGCTCGCCCACTGAAGACCGAAATACCCCCAAGTCGAGACCGTAGCGATCACAACTGAAGAGATAAACATCAACAGGTTTGGATTCAAGCTCCCAAGATTAGGCGCACCGACCAGTTCTCTGGGAACCGCCAGGGGCTGTCTTGCCTCCGACATCAGGCTATTCTCCTTTCTCACACCCACACTGAAGTATACACGATACCCACTTCATGAAGTTAGGTAAAGACCATGAAAAATCACGGGGAAGAGATTATTTCTACAAAATCAGACGCGATCGGGCGATCAAAACCATGGAGATTTTAGAATTAAGCCTCATCCGACCCATTTCAAGGCTCCAATTTCAAGGCTCCAATTCTAAGCCCATAGGACAGATCTACAACTGGCGTGGCAAAGGTCGGGGAACTCTCTAGAGACTCCCCCCGTCAAACCCCTCAGCACTCACACAAAAAGGTCGATTTTTAGACCTAGGAAAATTTTATGATGTCTAACGCTTCTTCTTCTCTTAAATTCAGTCGTCGTCTGGGTCAAGTCGGGGCAATGGCCTTAGTGCTCAGCACTGCGATCGGTTCAAGTGCTTCCGCTCAAAATTCGGACATTCTCATTCTGCCAACCGATAACGGCGCGCCCACTGCTACCACTACGACGCCTCCAGCAAGCACCACCGTACAAACCGACACCACCATTCCCCTGAATGGCACTCGCTTCTCTTGCCAAAACAATGGCGGCGTTCCTACGGTGATGTACCAACCTGAAAGCCAACCCGATCGGGCCTTCCCTTGGGCTATTCCGGGTGCCATGGGCGGCGGCTGGACTCCCGAAGCCCGCTGCCGTGAGATTGCCAATCGCCTCGAAAGCTATCGCCCAGACGGATTGACTGAAATGGGCACTGCGGTCCAGAACGGACTCAATACGATTTGTGTGACCACCGAGCGCGTCGCGGGCTGCCGAATTGTCCTCACGGTTCCCCAAGGGCAAGACCCGGTTGGGACGCGCGATCGGATTTTCAACAATCTCGCTAGCGCAGATGACGGTCAAGCTATTCAGGGAGTCAATACTCTCGCAGGCCAAAGAGGTAACGACCTTCTCGGCGGCATTGGCAACATGTTAGGTCTTCCCGGCATCGGCAACGCACCCAGGAACCGTAACTTAAATCTTCGTCCGTTCCTTTCGCCCCAAGATGGCGGAACTGGAACCAAGATGGTCGGTGGTGTCGCAGTTGCGAAGCCCGCTGTCACCCCCGCAGCCGTGAAACCTGTCGAAGTCAAGCCAGCGGTTGTGAAGCCCGCTGTCGTGAAGCCCCCGGTTAGACGTGTTTTCCGTCGCACCTGGAGATAGGTTTGAATTGAGTCTGAATTGAGTCTGAATTAAAGGACCCGATCGTCCCTCGTTTGCTGAACTTCGAGAAGACGATCGGGTCCTTTGGGTTAAATACTGAGCTTGATCTGCCACCAGTTCAGCTTGCCTGTATCTCCAGCGATACTATCTACAATCTCTAACTGCCAATTCCCCTGACTCGGCGTTCCTAACAACAGCCGTAGAGCAGGCGTAGTCGCCAGAGAATAACTCGTCTGAAGCTTGGTGCGGATGCCTAGCGTGCGGCCTTGTAACAGAATTCGATCGCCGCTTGGTGCAATGAGCGTGATTTCAATGTCTCCTAAATAGGCATGGTC
Source organism: Synechococcales cyanobacterium OTE_70_concoct_197_sub (assembly GCA_031375925.1). Taxonomy (GTDB): domain Bacteria; phylum Cyanobacteriota; class Cyanobacteriia; order Leptolyngbyales; family Leptolyngbyaceae; genus JAAFJU01. The sequence goes on along the minus strand of JANMIS010000074.1, from coordinate 5,965 downwards.
AATATCTACCGCGATAGAAATATCTTGAATTGAACCCGACTCTGTGAGCTTCACAGATGTTACTAGACCTTGAGGACTACCATCAGGAATTCCCTGGGTTTGATTATAAATTGAGCCGATCGATCGCCCAGAATTAAGCGCTGCTTGGACTGGGCGCTTTTGCACCGCCAATTGCACCGCCTTCGCCGCATTGACTTTGCCAAACCCAAACCAATCCGATCGTCCTCCCGTTTCATAACTCCCCTTCTGGAACCCAAACTGTGGATCAGGATTGCGATCGACAATTTTGTCAGCGGATTGCTCCAATACTTGACGGACTTCTCGGGCCGTCAGTAGTGGATTTGCCGAAATGACTAAGGCTGCCACCCCTGCAACAAGCGGACAAGCACTCGAAGTTCCCCCAAAGGCCGCAGGTCCGGAGTTTGGCGTGTATGCACTAGGGTCATAGCCGTCACTCCCCATGCGATCGGTCGTCACAATGCCCAACCCCGGCAAATAAACATTCACTTCCGGCGGTGTCGCCACATAGCCTAGCTCCGGCAATCCCACACCAGGAGGCGCATTATTACTGGGGCCACAGACCGATACTTGAGGTCCCCAGTTGCTGTAGGCCGCTTTAGTATTCAAACTCGTACAGGCCGAGACCGTAATCACATCGGGATGCACGGTGAACCCTCCCAGCCACTTTGTCGGTCCTACGATCGCATTGCGTTCCCAACCGGATTCATTGATGACCCCTTCCGTTGGACGATTTGCATTGCCCGCCGCAAACACGATCACACAACCCCTTCCACGTCGCCCTTGAGTTGCCGCGCGGGTAATGGCGGCTCTTTGCCGTAAAGACAAGGGGAAATATACCGCGCTCGGTCCCCAGCTACAGGAAACCACCGCCGCCCGTCGCCGAATGACCCAATCAAATAAGTCCTCCATAGATTCATCATCAAGATAGCCCGTCGTCCGAATGGGCATCAAGGCACAGCCCGGAGCGGCCCCCACACAGCCGACCCCATTTTCTTCCGCTACGGCAACACCCGCGCAGGCGGTTCCGTGGTTTTCATCGGCGTCGTCGGGCATGGGAAGAAAGTCTTTGCCCTTAAAATCTCGGGGAGAAACAATTTTGCCAAGACCTTGGAAATCGGGATGCGTCAAATCCATGCCATCATCCGCCACTGCCACAACAACCGATCGTACCCCTCGTGTCACATCCCAAGCTTTCTCCGCAAACACATGGGACCCAAGCGCGAGTTCATTACCCCCATTATGGTTAAGGTGCCATTGCTTTGGGTATTGCGTGTCTTTTGGAACGTAGTGAGCCTGAGTCGGCACCACAATATTAGGTTCTGCTACGAGAATGTCTGGCCGTTGAATCAAGGTGTTTGCAACCTTGACGGGATTTTCACTGGCAGCAGATGAAACTTCATAGACGTAGGCATTGGGAACGCCTGAAATCGCTTTCACTTGCGTCAATCCCAAGGGTTGGGTAATGGCTTCGATCGCATTGGGCTTAAGCGCTTCAGCAAACTGTATGGTGATTCGATTGGTCAAATAAACGCGGCTCGCCGGATCGTTTTTAAAGGTGTAAACATGGCTGGCATACTGCACCATATCTGACTGACGCATCGATTTCATGGCCGCATCCCGATCGCCGGGTTTCACCACAAATTCAGACATTTTGGGCAGACGGCTTTTGCTAACTTGGGCCGAGACCTGGGTGGCGAGTTGGGGCACTTGGTCTTTGGTCGTGGCCGTTACGGTGAAACGATCGTCCAGTTTTTCTAAGCACAACTCCTCCCCGCCGCGCTGGAGCATAATACCCTTTGCACCATGGTCGATCGCCGCGTTGCCCTTGGGCGCGGTGGCAGGATTAATGGTTTTAGGATTGGGATTGGGCTGAGCGTTGGGGTTTGTCATAGGAGTTGGGGCTGAGGAATTAAAATCTAGGCCTGTCTCCTAGTGTAGAAGCGCAGCCCAAAACTGGCACGTCGTCTTAACATTCCCAAAATATTAATCTAGCGTAGAGTGATCTGCCCCCATCGCCGTTCCTAAGCAGGCTTATCGATGGCAATTGCCTCAGAGGCTTGTGTTGGGCGCGTTTCAACGATTGCCCCATTCAGTCCCTCTTGGATTCCGTTATGACTGTTTCCAGGCGCAGGCGCATCCGATCGAGGCTCCGGCACCCGGATCGCTTCGAGAGCGGTCTTAATCACCACTGCTGTCGGCACCGCAATAATCACGCCCAGCAAGCCCCCCACCCGAGCGCCCGTCAAAATCGAAATAAACACCCACACTGGATTCAAGCCCGTAATACTGCCTAGCACACGCGGTGCAACAATGTTTTCAATGACTTGCTGAACTAAGACCGCTGCGGCTAACACTTTCACCCCAAGCCAGATATCGCGTAAGGCCACGAGCAAGGTAACCAGAGCAATCCCGACCGACCCGCCAAAGGGTACTAGGGCGATCGTCCCGATCGTCAACCCAAACAACAAACCAAAGGGCACCCGCAGCCACAAAAAGGCCAAAGTTAAGGATGAACCCAAAGAAGTCGCAAGAATAAATTGACCCAGGAAAAATTTCTCAAAGCTTTGGCGCAAGGTCTGAGAGAAAGGCGCACGAAGTTTACCTGGCAACCACGAAATCAAGCTCTCCCAGAGTTCATCGCCATGTTGCAGCAGATAAAACGTCAATACCAAAGTCAGCAGCGAATCGATCAAACTTGTGACCGTAAACAGCGCTAAGCTCAATGCCTGCTCTGTAATGGATTGCAGTTGACTTTTGAGCCGATCGACGAGCTGCTCCGTCAAAGTATCAAGATTCAGCGGAAAGCCCATGCCCTCAAGCTGCATATTAAAGAGCAACAACTGCTGCTTTCCTGAATCAATCCACTTCGGCAAGCTCAACACTAACTGCTGCGCCTGCTGCAAAGCCAAGGGCACTAAGGTCACCCCCAGTCCCAGCAAAATCGACACAGACAATAAAAACACGACGATCGAAGCGCGTTCGCGATTACTGCCCTTAATCTGAAGCAGATTCACTGGATAGTTAAGTAGGAATGCCAGCAGTGAAGCAGCAATCACAATGACCAACAGAGAATTAAAATAACTGAATGCCGTTGAGGCTGCCCAGACGTTCAGAACCAGTAGCGGCAACGCAAATACGATCGCCACAGCCTTGGTCGCAGTCCCCAGATCCCCCCACCAACCTAACCAACGATCGGTCGGCTTGGGTTCTAAATTAATTTTTGCATCAATCTCTATGGGACTGGGCTGCATGGTGCTCTCTTGCATGGTGTCCTGTTGCATCCTGTGTCACTAAAACCAAACCTGACTTATATTATTACGGATAGCAGCACCCACTTTCACCTAAATCCCCTTATGAGCGCATCTCTCGACAACCCAGAAGCTAAGAAAGACGTGAAAGACTTGATGCTTCTATTTTACTTGATGCCTGTCTTTGGGGTGGGTCCAGCAATGTGGACCTTAAGCCGCCCCGATCGGTCGCCTAAGGAACGTGCCCTCAGCCGATTAGCCATCAAGCTCATGCTAGCTTGGTTTGCGGGAACTGTGGCTTTGGATGTTGGAGTCGAGAATATCGATGCCTTGAGACTGCCGCTGTTAATTGTTAGCAGTGTCTTAACCTCTGGCTATTTTGTTTTGAACTTGGGGTTAATGTTACGACTGTGGCAGGGCCGAGCGATCGATTTACCCCTAATTGGCCGAGTTGGCCGATAGCTGATCGTTTATGCTTGTTTATGACAGCAGGAAGCCCTGACCCTAATGGTGCTCTCTGCGGAGCGTGATTTAGGGTGAGGGCGAGTTTTTAATTTAAAGACCTACTTTTTCTTCGCTCTCTCGGAAAAATGCATCATAGACCCATCCCGCAATCAACGCACCCAAAATCGGGGCGACCCAAAACAGCCACACCTGCCCAAACATTTCAGCCCCAGCAAAAATCGCTGGACCTGTGCTACGAGCGGGGTTGACAGAAGTATTTGTGACGGGAATGCTGATGAGGTGGATCAAGGTCAAGCCCAAGCCGATCGCTACAGGAGCCAGCCCTTGAGGGGCACGACGATCGGTGGAACCCAAGATAATCATCAAAAAGAAGAACGTCATGATGAGTTCAGTCATGAAGCAAGCGATCATTGAATATCCTGCTGGAGAATGGATATCAAAGCCGTTCGTCGCGAGGGGATTATTCCCTGAGAAGCCGTCAAACCCTTTTTTCTGACTCGCGATCAAATAAAGGGTTCCGGAACTTGCGATCGCCCCTGCAACCTGTGCGCCAATGTAGGGCAGTAGGTCAGATCCTGGGAATCGCTTTCCCGCCCACAGCCCGAAGGAAACAGCGGGATTGAGATGACAGCCGGAGATGTGACCGATCGCGTAGGCCATCGTCAGCACCGTTAATCCGAAGGCCAAGGCAACGCCCAGCACCCCAATACCAGACGAGGCCGCTGCCGTGACGGCTGAACTTCCCCCGGTCTTTAAACCCTGCTCCGTAAAGCTGGCAGCGATCACAGCACTCCCGCATCCTCCCAATACCAACCAAAATGTACCGATAAACTCTGCGATACAACGCTTCATTAAAGACATCTTCCAACCACTCCGTGAACTTAATTCACCTGATAATTTTCATACGATCGTCCACTCATCCCTACAATTAGGTAGAAAAGCGCCGACAAGATCACCTAAGTCTTTTGGACTATTTCACAAGGTTCCATGACTTACGTAGAACGATACTGTAGAAAATGAATCAATTTATCTATCTTAAGGAAGTCCTTATTTCTGCTTTTTATACTTTTAGGCAGTATGCTCAGCCATTTTCTTCCATTGTGAAGGGACTTGCGGCGATTTTTGAACGCACAGGAGCTTGTTTGATATGGATGTAACTTCTGGCACCTTGTATTTAGTCGGGACACCGATCGGGAATTTGGAGGATATGACATTTCGGGCGATCGAGGTGTTGCAAAAAGTGGACACGATCGCTGCTGAAGACACCCGCCATACCGGAAAACTGCTCCATCACTTTCAAATTAAAACGCCCCAGATCAGCTATCACGAGCACAATCGTCTCGAACGCATTCCGGACTTGTTGCGGCGGTTGCAGGGTGGGGCTTCGATCGCGCTGGTGACGGATGCGGGGATGCCCTGCGTGTCGGACCCAGGGTATGAATTGGTGAAGGCTTGTGGGGATGCAGGAGTGAATGTGGTGCCGATTCCGGGGGTGACAGCGGTGATTACGGGGTTGGCGGCTTCGGGGTTGCGGAGCGATCGGTTTGCATTTGAGGGATTTTTGCCTGCGAAGGAGAATGCGCGCTTTGAGATGTTGGAAAAAATTAAGTCTGAAGAACGAACGTTGATTTTTTATGAGGCTCCTCACCGGATGCGGGAGACTTTGGCTTCGATGGCGGGAGTATTTGGGGCGAGTCGGGATATAACGATCGCACGGGAACTCACGAAACGGCATGAGGAATTTTGGCGGGGGACAGTGGCGGAGGCGATGGCGCTGTATGAAACCAGGGAGCCGCAGGGGGAATATACGTTGATTGTGGCGGGGGCGATCGTGACGAATGCTGTGCTGAGCGAAGAGCAATTGAAGGCCGAGATGAGACGGCTGTTGGATGCAGGGGAGTCGCGATCGGACATTAGTAAGCAGTTGGCGGCGCAGACGGACTTTCCCAAGCGACAACTGTATCAATGGGCGTTGGAGTTGCCGGATTTGTAGGCCCAGATCCGGATGGCCCCCCGGCCCCCAATTTTGGGGGAGCAAGAGTGCGAACGGTGTGAATGGGAATGTGTCGGGTTGGCACACACGCTCTGGGGCCAAATTCCTTGATCTTAGCCAAGTCTATTGCAGCCCGACCGCGCTGAATTGTGATGCAGTAGCGGGAAACTGGCCGACTGTCTCTTACGCGACACCGGCAGCGGGTGTTACCGACGTTACGCGCGAAACCGGGGCGACG
>JANMIS010000066.1:0-1625 GCA_031375925.1 Synechococcales cyanobacterium OTE_70_concoct_197_sub | reverse complement strand
CCTCAAACCCGCCCTCTTCGGCTTTCTTACCTGGAAAGTCCTCCTCGCTACTGGACTCGATCACGTTTATCGCACTTGGTGGTATCTGTCATTGCTCATTCTATTTGGAGCCAGCCTGATCACCTGCACCTTCAAGCGCCAACTCCCGGCCCTCAAGTGGTTTTCCCGCACCCAAAAGCTCTACACCAGCCCCAAACAATTTCAAAAATTTGCCCTCAGCTCTGAACTCGACCAAAATTCGATCGAACCCTTCCTAGCGCTGCTCACCGAAAATAAATACAAAATCATCCAGGAAGGCGATAAAGTCTACGCTCGCAAAGGCATCGCCGGACGCATCGGGCCAATTATCGTCCATGGCAGCATGATCCTCATCCTCACGGGTGGCATCATCGGGGCCTTGACTGGATTCATTGCCCAAGAAAGCATTGCCAGCGGCAACACCTTCCAAATCAGCAACATCATTGATGCAGGTCCCTGGGCCGGACCTCAAATCCCTAAAGACTGGGCCGTCAAAGTCAACCGCTTCTGGATCGACTACCTACCCACGGGAGAAATTGACCAGTTTTACTCTGACTTATCTGTCTTAAATGAAGCGGGAACAGAGGTCGATCGCAAAACCATTCACGTCAACGAACCCTTGCGCTATAAAGGCGTCACGATGTACCAAGCCGACTGGTCTATTGCAGGCATCGCCGTCAAATTCAATAACAGTCCCGTTCTCAATATCCCCATCAGCCGACTGAATATTCCCAACGGTCGTCTCTGGGGAACTTTCCTGCCCGTCAAGCCCGATGGCAGCGATGGCGTTTCCCTCATTGTCAAAGACATGCAGGGTCTAGTCTTGATCTATGGCACCGATGGCAAATTAATCTCCACCGTTCGTAAAGGCATGTCGATCGACATTAAGGGCGTCACGCTCACTATCGTCGATGTCGTCGGCAGCACCGGACTCCAAATCAAAGCAGACCCTGGCATTCCCGTCGTTTACCTTGGCTTTGCGCTGATGATGGTCAGCGTCCTGATGAGTTACGTTTCCCACTCGCAAGTCTGGGGACTCTACGAAAACGGGAAACTCTACCTCGGCGGCACCACCAACCGCGCCCAAGTCACCTTCGAGCGAGAGTTCATCGGGATCCTCGACAGGCTCAGCAGTCTTGAGAGCTAAATTCCCTTAAAGAGGGGTCTGACCCCTCTTTATAGAATCTTTGCTCAGAAAACTAAAAAAGCAGTGTCAATTTAGAGAGACCTGTGTATACTGCTCTGAACTAGGGAACCTTGTGGTTCAAAACCTAAAACTTTCTTGAAAAATAAAGAGAAATTCTTCAAGTTTGGCTTCGTCTGTTCTGCATATCTTAATGAGCCACTACTTCTAAATTTTAAAAGTCGTCTCCATAGGTCGATGGAACGATCGCCTTCATTCCCCGGACTCCCATGACATCCCTTTCCGATCGTACAAATAGTCTAGTCAATGCGCCTGACGCTTCTTCTGTCTTGGCGCTCAAGGAACTGGTAGCCCGTTTGAGTCGAGAACAACATAAGATTCAAGACTTGCTGAGTTCTTTGGGATTTGCACTACGGAGCTTTAATAATCTCAACCAGTTTTTAGAACTGATTCCTTTGATGGC
>JANMIS010000045.1:0-1040 GCA_031375925.1 Synechococcales cyanobacterium OTE_70_concoct_197_sub | reverse complement strand
ATTGCGCTTGGCGTGATCGGCTCCGGGTACTCCCGATTTAATCAACTGCTACTGCGATTTCCTGACTCGCAGGAGTCGGCCGAACGCTCGAATCGCTACAAAGTTCAACAGGTTGTTCAACTCAATCAAATCCCGCCGAATTCCAAAGAGATCCAGTTGTGGGTCTCGATTCCTCGCGATGAGCAGAATCAACGCTTGCTTAGTTTTGAAGTCGCCGACTGTCCGAGCGAATGGGAATTAGTTGAGGATCTCGATCGTCGTGGCACTTTCTTGCATACGCGAATCGTTAGGCCAGAAAGAGATTCGTTTGAAGTTGCAGTGAGCTTTGAACTGGTGCGAGCTCCAGTCCATATCGCGATTGACACAACAAAAGTAGGCGAGATGACCCCTTCACTGCGAGCGTTGCTGGCGGAACATCTAAAACTCGACTCACCCAACATGGAAGTGACCGAAGAGTTTGTCAATCTCGCGAAGGAGATCTGCGGCGACGAAACCAATATTGCAGTCCAATCAAGAAAGATTCTTGAGCATGTCGCAGCGACGGTTGATCACTATTCTTACAGCGAAGACCCAAACATGCCGCATTGTGGGATTGGAAACTCAAAGATATGCAAGAAGCAAGGTGGTGGCTGTTGTACGGATTTAAATTCGTACTTTATCTCACTGGCCCGTGCGCGCGGAATCGCTTCTCGATTGAAGATGGGATACCGCCTTCAGGACAAGAATCGAGGCAAGCAGGTCGATCCGGGGTATCGCTGCTGGATAGAATACTTCGTTCCGGGTAATGGCTGGATAGCTGCAGATGTTGTCGAAGCCGACACTCCGGGCGGAGCTGGCCACGAGCGTTGGATGTCGGGGCTCACCTCACGCCGGCTATTTCTCAATGAGGGACGAGAATTTCGGTTTGGTGTTGATGCGAAAGCCAAAACAGTTAACCACATGAGTATTGCGTATGCCGAAATCGATGGCGAACCCGCGCGGTTGTTTCCCGAAGGTGACCTAAAACCACAGATCACCCGAACCGTGTTCTATACCGAAGA
>JANMIS010001032.1:0-2593 GCA_031375925.1 Synechococcales cyanobacterium OTE_70_concoct_197_sub | reverse complement strand
CAATGTGACTCGATGCTAATTGGGGACAATGCCGAAGCCAACACCTTCCCCTATATTCAAGTGCAAAACAACGGTGTCAAAGTTGAGCACGAAGCCTCTACGTCCAAAATTGGCGAAGATCAACTGTTTTACTTTGCCCAGCGTGGGATTTCGGCGGAAGATGCGGTGTCGATGATGATTAGCGGATTCTGCAAGGATGTGTTTAATCAGTTGCCTATGGAGTTTGCAGTCGAAGCCGATAAGCTCCTGGCGTTGAAGCTTGAGGGAAGCGTGGGATAAGCGATGGTCACTGTACTTCAGCCCAATAAGATTACCCAAGATGAATTGGTTGAGCATTTTAAGGTTCAATCAGTTCAAGATGATCCGACTTTCTTCCCAGAATCCGCGATTGATCTACCTCAGATTTCGGAGCATGAACGCTTCAGTCTTGATAAAATTCAATCAGGCTACTTGAACTTAGTCAACAATGCTTCTTTTTCTGAGAAGTCAGTTCAGATTTCAATCTTAGGACCGCTTTTGTTTCTAGCAGATTGTTTTTTGCCTCCATTCAAGATTCATGTTGAAAAAACAATTGAGATTTCAGATGAACTGGAAGATGGTGTGGTGCTTCGAGGTCAACTCGACATTGTATTGATTAAAGATGGCTTTTGGGTGATGGCGATCGAATCCAAAAAACCCACCTATTCAATTGAAGCGGGATTACCTCAGCTTGTTTCTTATCTATTGGCACATCCTAACGGCGATCTCCCTTGCTATGGAATGGTAACAACGGGCGGAGAATTTATCTTTGTGAAACTGGTTAGAGGTAAGATTCCTAAATATGCAACTTCCGATCTATTTATCCTGCGTCGTCGTAATGAAAATCAGCTCTATGATGTGTTCAAAATTTTGAAGAAATTAACTCAGATTTAAACCGACCGTTCTCACACTTTCTCTATGCAAACCTCACGTATTCCAAAATCAGGAAGCCGATCGATCAAAACTGTTTCTGCTGAAAAGGTGGACCTGCGATTTTTGATTGAGCATTTCAATTTGAAATACGTTCAAGATTTGGATTTCTTTTCTGAATGGCAGGGTGAGCTTCCGATCGTGACACCAGAGCAAAGAAGCGATTTGGATGTGATTAAGCAAGGCTATCTTAATCTATTGGATTATCCGCCGCTTTTAGAAAGTGCTGTTCAGGTTTCAGTTCTCGGGCCGATGATGTTTTTAGGACGATTTTTCTTGCCTCCGTTTCATGTTAGAGGTGAGAAATCTATCAAGATTGAAAATGAAGACCATGGAATCAAAGTCACTGGGAAATTAGACATTTTATTGCTTCGGGAAAACTTTTGGGTGATGGCGATCGAATCTAAGCGATCGGAATTCTCACTAGAAGCCGGGCGCGCCCAGATTTTGTCCTATATGTTGGCAAATCCGGATTCCGATCGCCCCAGTTATGGACTCGTCACTAGCGGCGGAAGCTTTACGTTTCTCAAGCTCACCCGAGGCGAAACCAATCATTACAGTCTATCTAGGATTTTTGAAATCATTAATCCCGGTAATGAACTGTATGACGTGTTTGCGATCATGAAAAAAATTGCAAATTTATAGGAGAGGTGATGGAAATGGAGGACTCTGAAATGGGATTGGTGTTTGCGGAAATCGAGCTAGTGTCAGGCGATGATTTGGCGTTGAATCGTCGTGGTTACATTGTCGAAGATCAAATCCGGCGCTGTACGGTGCGAGCCATGGTAGATAGCGGTGCAACAATGTTATCAATTCCTATCCATGTTTCCCAACAACTGAATTTACCTAAAATTCGGCAAATTGAAGCCGAGTTAGCGGATGGGTCTGTCGGGTTTTACGATGTCGTTGGACCTGTCGAAGTCCGGTTTTCCAATCGCCAAACCTCTGTGGAGGCACTGGTGATCCCTGGAACGATAAAAACATTATTAGGAGCGATTCCAATGGAGGGAATGGATGTCCTAATTGACCCAAAACGCGAACGTTTGCTTGTCAATCCAGACAGTCCAAACGTTGCGAAGATGATGTTGATGTAGACTGAATAGGTATTATTCGATCGTTATTGCGAGAGTCCCGATCCCCCTAAATCCCCCTTTTCAAGGGGGATTTTGAGAGTAGAGAAGATATTTAAATAAGAACATCTTTTTCAGGTTCCCCCTTTTCAAGGGGGTTAGGGGAATCGGGTTCAGGTTAATGACCCAAAATACTTTAAAATTTCTGATTGAGCACCTAGAGAGAACTACCGTGATTAGCCCTAACGCCAGTACAATTTTATCGGTGAAAAATCTCACCGCCAACGTGGATGGAACCCAGATCTTGAAGGGTTTGAATTTAGAAATTAAAGCGGGTGAAATCCACGCGATCATGGGACCAAATGGGTCCGGGAAAAGCACCTTTTCTAAAATCCTCGCAGGTCATCCCGCCTACGAAGTCACAGGTGGCGAGATTAATTTCATGGGGCAAAACCTCCTAGAACTTGACCCAGAAGACCGATCGCGCAGTGGTATCTTCCTCGCTTTCCAATATCCCCTCGAAATTCCCGGCGTTACCAATCGTGACTTTTTGCGCGTCTCCTGCAACGCCAAAC
>JANMIS010001027.1:0-7916 GCA_031375925.1 Synechococcales cyanobacterium OTE_70_concoct_197_sub | reverse complement strand
GGGCGTTGCGGAAGTCGATGTAGTAAGCGTGTTCCCATACATCCAAGGTCAGCAAAGGATTCTGTCCGTGGGTCAAGGGATTATCAGCATTGGTTGGTGGAAGAAGCTGGTGCTTTGAAAATCACAAAAACAACCAATGCTGATAATCCCTTGACCCACGGACAGAAGCCTTTGCTGACCTTGGATGTATGGGAACACGCTTACTACATCGACTTCCGCAACGCCCGCCCTGGCTATATTGCGAACTATTTGGATAAGCTAGTTAATTGGGATTTTGTGGCGGCTAACTTGGCTGCGTAAATCTGGTTTATAGAAATCTAACCTAAAAAAGAAGGACTGGGAGTAATTCCTGGTCCTTCTTTTTTGGATTAGTTTTTAGGTTTGTTTTAGGGCAGGATGATGTGGCGAGTGTTATCGAAATCCATCAAACCCCGATCGCGCAGTTGACCCAAAAGCCTGGTGATAGTCACGCGGGTGGTGCCGATCGCGTTAGCTAAATGTTGGTGGGTGAGACGGATATTGAGACGATGATGGCCGTCTACGGGAGAACTGATTTCTCGTTTGAGTAAGTTTAGAAACTCGATTAAACGATCTTCGACTCGGCGATAGCTGGCGATCGCCAGCAGGCATTCACTTTGCTGAAGGCGACGGGTCATTTGACCGAAGAGGCACTCCATCAATTTGGGTGATTTTAAGACCTCTTGCCAGTTGAGACGCATGAGATCCACATCTGACAGTGCTACGGCACTGTAGGGCTGAATCAAACTAATGGGTTCACCAAAAGGCATCAAGGGAGAAATCAATCCTAAAATGGATTCATCACCGTTAGGATATAGCGTGCTGAGTTGCACGACTCCCCGATAAACCAACCAGATATCCTGTTCGTAGAGTGGGATCGTTTGACCTTTACGAAAGCTCTGGAGGCTTCGGCCCTGATATTGGGCTTCGAGAATCTGCTGGAGGCCGATGAGATCGCAGGACCTAGTACCGGGGGAAGTCTGGAGAAGCTGAGACGACTGCATAGAACGAACCTCAAGAGGGAATATTCAAGCTCTGCTGCTCAATCTAGGGCTTGGATCCCAAGGTTAGGTAATTATCTCATTGAATTTTGGTTAAATTTTGGGTTTATTTCGTGACGGTATCTACTCATGAAATAGGTTGCGCATATAGGGGTAACTCTTAATAATGATAAAGACCAGAGTTTTTAGGAGACACTTATGGGCGGACGGGAAAGTTTTGAAGAGACCGTATCCCAGGGTTCGCAATGTGACCTATCAGGGCACAATCTGTCGGAACTGACGCATTATGAGTTGCTAGGCGTTTCGGTTTCAGCATCGCGAACAGACATTAGGCGGGCGTATCGAGAGCTGAGCTTGCTTTACCATCCTGATACAACTTGCTTGCCACCTCCGATCGCAACGCGCTGCTTTCAAACTCTAAATGAAGCATACGCGCAGCTCAGTAATCCAGAACGTCGTCTACATTACGATCGGACGATTGGCTATTCGTCGGTGTCGGTGGTGCGATCGATTCCGTCTTTACGCCGGGAGTCTCGTCAAGATTTTCAGCCTCAGCGACAACCCCATACCAAGTTTGATCCGCAGTTTGGGGCTTATTTGGACTCGGAGGATCGTCCGTTATCTTCTGGAGAGCAGTTTGCCTTATTTTTGATGGGGATTACGTTTGTGGGTTGTCTTGGATTAGCGATATTCTTAGGTTGGGCGCAATCTTGATCGGGCGAGGATTTACGTTAGATTTTCTAGACTATTCAATTAGACCATTCAGAGTGATTACTATTCATGTTGCAACTTCCTCCTTCTACAACCGCGTTGTACAACCATCCTCTTCCTTATCTTGAGGCTTGGTTGCTTTCTTTGGGATGCCGTCAAGACGATCGGCAGTTGAATCGATGGACGGTCATGCGATCACCTTGGCAGGCGGAGTTGCTGCTGGATACAGACCAGGTGATTGTGCGCTATGTCGGGAGTGGGGTTGAAAATGTGGTGCGATCGTTTAAGTATTCTTTGAGTCGTCAGGATATTGAAGAGGCCATTTTTGCTGGACCGTAGGGGCGTTTAGAAGTTTGATTTGAGAAGTTTGATTTGAGAAGTTTGCCTGAATCTTGTCCTTTTGAGTTGCCCGCTATGCCTATCTGGTCTTATGTTACGCCGGGGATCCCGGATGACTATTTTGAAACGCTGCCGGGGATTCCGATTACACAGCGGGAAGTGCGCCTTCTGATGCTGTCTTATCTGCGGCTGCAAATTGATTCAGTGCTGTGGGATATCGGGGCGGGGACGGGGACGATTCCGGTAGAAGCGGGGCTGTTTGCGACGCAGGGCCGATTTGTGGCAGTGGAGCACGATGGGGAGGTGGCAAGTCTAATTCAGCGCAATTGCGATCGGTTTGGGGTGACGAATGTAGAAGTGATCGAGGGCAGCGCGCCGGACTGTTTGGCGGCATTGAAGGTCGCGCCCGATCGCATTTGTCTAGAAGGTGGGCGGCCTATTAAGCCGATTTTGAGTGCGGTGTGGGAGCGGCTGAAGCCCGGGGGGAGGATTGTGACGATCGCGCCGAGTTTGGAAAGCTTGTATCAGGTGTCGGAGAGTTTTGCGCAGTTGCAGGTGCGAAATATTGAAATTGTACAGTCGGCCATTAATCGATTGGAAAAACGAGGCAATCATCAAGTTTTTGCAGCGGTGGATCCAATGTTTGTCTTAAGTGGTGAAAAGTTGTAAGCAGTGGCGAGAAGCTATGAGCGTTGAACATGAGCTTTTTTACCGGAATCCAGTACAGTTACTAGAGATAGTTTCGGCTTTCTTAACCTCTTAATTTACTGTTTTGGTAAGTGCTGTTTTAATTTTCAGGTGACTGAGTTGCGATCGAAAACCCTAAAGCGAATTGCCAGCGGCGCGGTTGCGATCGTGGCGGCCCTCACGATGTTGTGCTTGGGGGGATGGTACTTTACGATCGCGCTGGCGCTGCTAGTGTATTTGGGGCAGTTAGAATATTTTCGGATGGTGGCGGCGAAAGGAATGCTGCCGGCTGTGAAGACGACGATGGTTCTCAGTCAGATGCTGATGCTGGGATCCCATGTTAATGCGGGGTTGGCGGATGCATTGCTGCCCGTGGCGGGGACGTTGATTTGTTTTTATTTGTTGTTTCAGCCGAAGCTGGCGACGATCGCAGATCTCTCAGCGTCGGTGATGGGGTTGTTTTATACCGGGTTTTTGCCAAGTTTTTGGGTACGGTTGCGGGATTTGGGGCAGGGAGCGTTGAGCAATTTGCCGCTGGATGGCTTTTGGATTGTGGGAGCGAAGAGTATTCCATCGGGGTTGCTGTTGACGTTGCTAGCGTTTAGTTGCATTTGGGCGGCAGATATTGGGGCTTATGTGATGGGTCGCATGGTGGGGAAGACGCCATTGTCTGATATCAGTCCGAAGAAGACTTGGGAAGGGGCTTTTTTTGGGACGTTGGGGAGTATTGTGGTGGCGATCGTGGGGGCTAGGCTGCTGGGTTGGGGGCTGTTTTGGCTGACGGGGTTTGGGTTTGGTTTGATGATTGGGGTGGTGAGTTTGTTGGGGGATTTAACGGAGTCGTTGATGAAGCGGGATGCAGGGGTGAAGGATTCAGGCGATTTGATCCCCGGTCATGGCGGCATTCTGGACAGGACAGATAGCTATTTATTTACCGCGCCTTTGGTGTATTACTTTGTGACGTTGATGTTGCCTTTGTTTTGAGCGATCGGGAGATAGTTACGACTCAGAATTAAAATCGCACCAGATTTTCAAATGTCCGATGATGATTCCAGCGATACACAGAAAAATCACGACGATCGATCGTCAAGATTCTTCCATGACCTAACTGCTCAGCTAACACAACTAAAGAAGCATCTGCGAAGTCCATGGGCTGATCCTCATAGCGCTCCATCAGTTCAGCCATCCGTTTCAGGTGAGAAATTTCAAAATCAAATAGTGTTACAACGTCTCGCTGCGTAATTTGCTTCAAGAAGTGAGCGGGTGAAACATCACATTGCCGTGCAAGCAAGAAATAGCAGGTTTCTGTCAAAACTGGATAGGTTGTAATGAGCGGTTCTCGAACTGTGCTCAACGCTAGTTTAACCGTCTGATGATAAGGGTCTCGCCGATTAAGTAAGGCTAAAAAAACGCCTGTATCGATCGGAATCATAGTTGATTTTGTTCATGCTTCTGGACGACATAATCCTGCACGATCGCTTTATAGGAGGCCACTGGTTCCATCTCTACACAACCGACTAGACCCGCATTCTGAAAAGATTGGAGCGCACTAGGAGCATTCACCTCAGCGATCTCATCTGAACGAGTCTGAGATTGAAGAATCAGTTGAAGCACAAAGTCTTCAGCAGTTTTATAACCACCTTGAGAAAGCTGATCATTAATATAAGTTTGAATGTCATCCGGTAACAAAAGTGTGAGTTGAGTCATAACGGATTAGTAACAATACTCTCACCATTGTGCCGCAAAATCGGGGCCTTAAAGCAGGAACCTTTACGAACCCCTAAACGCACCAACGCCCTAAACCTCTTGACGGCTTGGCGTATTAGTATAGAAATAACAGGCCAACTCACGACAGAAGAGGAGCAAACCCTAATGGCACTCTCACAAGCCTACCTAGAATGGGAAAAACAAACCGTTCGTCGAGGTCTTGAACAAGGTCTCGAACAGGGTCTCGAACAAGAAAGACGATCGGCGATCGAAAGCCTGATGACACTTCGCTAGATCATGAGTTGGACGTTTTACGAATCAAATCCTGAATATCGGCGAGATCGGTAAAGCGATCGGCGAGATTAATCAACCGATCGTTAGTATTAGCGCGAAGGCTGACCACTTCAATCTTGACACCGCGATAGGAGAGATTACTGACGGCATAGCTTAGATCGCCTGTGCCCGTGAGCAGCACAATAGTGTCGCAGTGAGGTTCCAAGGTCATCATGTCAATGGCGATCTCGACATCCAAGTTGGCCTTGCGACTGCCATCGGGTAGTGCGATCAACTCTTTTGTAATCACCCGATAGCCATTGCGCCGCATCCATAGAAGAAACCCTTGCTGTCGTTCATTGCTTCGATCGCTGCCAGTATAAAAATAGGCGCGAAGAAGATAACGATCGCCTTTGAGATAGGCTAAAAGCTTTAAATAATCAATCTCTAAACGTAACTGCAAAGCCGCATAAAACAAACTGCTCCCATCAATTAAAATGGCAATCCGATCGCGGGTTTTGTTATATTTTAAAGAGCTGATATCGACGGGTGCAGAACCCTGAGTCGAGGGAAAAAAGTCGGCAGGCGATCGTGTGGGATCACCTACAAATCCTGGAGAAAAGCCTTTGGGTAGATCACTTCTATCGATCGGCTGGTCTTCTGACTGCATAAACAGTATCCTAATAAAGTTTTAATCTGGGTCTATCAAAAACAAATATTAAAAATAATTAGATAACCTCAGCACTCATAGCCGCAAACGAACATAAGCATCGAACTTAATCGCGCAAATGATGGCTGCACTAAAAATACGGCTTTATCTCAATCAGATTTTCTTAAAAGGGTTCTTCAAAAGAGGCTTGCCCTAAACAAGACCACAATGCAGATTTGTACGATTTTTATAAGTTGCGATTAATGAAAAGGTGAAAACAAGCGCCTTCAAAATTTGCAGAATTTAGATATTGGCGATGAACCGTTGAGAGATTCTTCAGATCCCGTCAAGTTATAAATTTTGCGGAAGACGCATACAAGTAAAAATGGTTAATTAAACTTAAAATAAGACACTCTAAAAGCCTTTTCCAACTTAGGATTGTCCAAAATTTAATTAACGCTACCTACTTATAGGTGCCTAACTTTATCAATAGTATCAGCTACAGTTCATAAACGAGATAACTCTTTACGGATGTGCGAACTAATTTACTGATTTCAAATCTGCTATCTAGTACATAGAACAACTTTATTTTGAGGTTGTTTAGGCATTTGTGTGTCATGTAGGGCATCGCGGCGGCTTCCTAGGGCAAAACCATCAGTCGTCCCACACAGGAGATCTGCCCCGACTCGATCGTAAGGTATTGGAGCCTTGTTTCGCTTCCCAGATCAAAACGGTAGCCGTTGAGTTCGGTGATGGCCATGCCTCGCTTGGCTTTGGCATGGGGAAGCCAGACAGGATTTTCCAGTTGAATTTCGTTGGGTTGGGTGAGCTTGAGGGTGGTCCGAATGGCAATTTCTGTCGCATTGCCAGCGCTAGAAGGCAGATTTCCGCAGAGGAGAATGGTGTCGCCTTGGAGCTTGGTATGAAGGTTTGTGATTGTCAAGGATTCCTGACCTTGATGTCGCCCTAGGAGATTGAGCAGAAAGGCGGTGACAGCTTCACGGACTAAAGGCGCATTCAGGGATTGGTTGAGATTATCTTCGGAGAGCACCATTTGGAGATCGATGGGAAAAGCGGCCAGGAGCTTGAGGGGTTTGCCACGCAGGACTTGGCTGAAGTTAAGGCGAACGGCTTCGCCTGTGGTGAGGCGGAGGTTGCTGAGGTGAATGCCTTGGTAGACGGCAGCAGCAGCGGCAACTTCGATTTTTGGAATGGTACCGGAGAGGAGTTGCCGATCGCCTGCTTGAATCGAAAGCTTGAGGTCTTCTAGGTGTTGAGTTTGGGACTTGAGCCAAAGCCTGATGGCGGGGACGAGAACTTTGCTGATGAGGCCCGATCGGATCTGAGATTCTTGGGCTGATTCGGGGGGCTGAGCTTCGGGGGTGAGATCAGGATTGATAGCATCGTCAGGCATAGATCAGGGGTATGGTGGAGGGCGTACGTATGATACAGGATAGGCCATGGCGCACTCTCGTGTTCGATCGCAAAAATCTTCGCGATTACGACCATCATTTCAACAGCAAAAAGCTCAATTATCCCAACCTTCTTCAAGAGTGAAGCCGGAGTATTTCCATGAAGCGATCGGGAGCATTCCGGGGACTTTGACGATTGATCCTGAGTCTGCGCCACCAGAGATTGTGCTGTTAGATTATTCTCAAGGCCAATGTGAACGCCGACTGAATCTTAAACCGATCGAAATTAAGCCCTATTTGGATCATCATTCTGTGAGCTGGATTGATCTCAAGGGGTTTGGGCATGAAGAAACAATTCGACAGATTGGGGATGTATTTCAGCTTCATCCGTTGTTTTTGGAAGATATTGTCAATGTGCCACAGCGTCCGAAGGTCGAAGAAGCGGATCATCAGTTGCTAATGATTGCCTGCATGGTGGGCTTGAAGTCTGAGAGTTCCGAAGAGGATATGGGGCCAGTCTTTATGACGGAGCAGGTGAGTTTTGTGTTGGGGGCGCAGTATGTGTTGACCGTGCAAGAGGAGCCGGACTATGACTGCTTTGATATTGTGCGCGATCGGTTGCGGAATGGGCGGGGAACGATTCGTACCCGAGGGGCGGATTACTTAATGTATGCGTTGTTGGATGCGATTATTGATGGATTTTTTCCGGTGTTAGAAGCCTATGGGGAGGCATTGGAGCTTTTAGAGGATGAGGTAGTGGCCAATCCAACGGCGCGGACTCTAGAAAAAATTCATCGAATGAAGCGGGATCTGATCCGACTGCGACGATCGATTTGGCCGCAGCGTGATGCGATTAATTCCTTGATTCGGGATGGAAATCCACTCATTGGGGAGGATGTTCGGGTTCATTTGCGGGATTGCTATGACCATACGGTGCAGGTGATGGATATGGTGGAGACTTACCGAGAGGTGGCTTCTAGTTTGATGGATGTGTATTTGTCATCTGTGAGCAATCGCATGAATGAAATTATGAAATTTCTGACGGTTATTTCTAGTATTTTCATTCCTTTGACATTCATCGCGGGGATTTACGGAATGAATTTTAATACTGAAAAATCT
>JANMIS010000306.1:0-1562 GCA_031375925.1 Synechococcales cyanobacterium OTE_70_concoct_197_sub | reverse complement strand
ACCAAAGAAGGCGCGATCGCAGGCCCAAAAGTCTTAGAGCATTTGGTCGATACCGTCCTCTATTTTGAAGGCGATCGGTTTGCCAGCCACAGGCTCCTGCGATCGACCAAAAACCGTTTCGGTGCGACCCATGAAGTTGGCGTTTTTGAAATGGTTGATCAAGGCCTAGAAGAGATTTTAAATCCTTCAGAACTTTTCCTTGGGAACCGTGAAGAACCCTCCTCTGGTACTGCCACAATCGTCGCCTGTGAAGGCACCCGCCCCATTGTCGTCGAACTCCAAGCCCTAGTCAGCCCGACTAGCTATTCCTCCCCACGCCGATCGACTACGGGGATCGAATACAACCGTCTTTTACAAATTCTTGCCGTCCTGGAAAAGCGGGTCGGGATCCCATTATCCAAGCTAGATGCCTACGTCGCGTCATCCGGTGGTTTAAGCGTCGGAGAACCTGCGGCGGACCTAGGCATTGCGATCGCAGTGGCGGCGAGCTTTCGCGATCGGACGGTCGATCCACAGACGGTGTTGATTGGAGAAGTGGGTCTTGGTGGTCAGGTGCGATCGGTTTCGCAAATGGAACTGCGATTAAAAGAGGCTGAAAAATTAGGGTTCAAACGAGCGATCGTTCCCAAGGGCTGCATATACAAAAGCAAATTACTAGAAATTATTCCGGTATCACGAGTGGTAGATGCCATTGCGATCGCCTTGATTAGCACAAAGTCTGAGGTCGAAACGCGTGAAGACACGGTGCCAGACAATTGGAGTGATGATTAGATCCGGTGAAAAATATGATCACTCCAATTCTCATCAATTCTCAGTCGGTTACATTTGTGCGATCGAACACAGCTCATAATCACAGCACTGCTAATCACAGCATTGCGGGACAGATTTGAGGCGTAGCATCTAGGGCTAATACCGCCCTAACTCATGGCTAGCATCCGCTGCATAGGTTTCAACGCGGCAACCCGAGTTGCTTCATCCATCCTAATATCTGGCGTTTTGTTTAGCATCGCTAAGTAGAGCTTTTCTAAGGTATTGAGTCGCATATAGGGACATTCATTACAGGCACAATTCGCGATCGGTGGTGCGGGAATAAACTGTTTGTCAGGTGATCGCTTTTCCATTTGGTGAATGATTCCAGATTCAGTTAAGACGATGAAACTGGTTCGATCGCTTTTCTGAGAATAATTCAATAATCCCGTAGTTGATGCAATGTAATTGGCATGTTTTAACAATGGCGGTTCACATTCTGGGTGAGCAATCACTTCAGCGTTGGGATTCTGAATCATGAGGTCAATCAGTTTTTTCTCAGAGAAGGTTTCATGGACTTGGCAGCTTCCATTCCATAGCACCATGTCGCGCCCAGTCTGTTCCATAACGTAGCGCCCGAGGTTACGATCGGGCGCAAAAATGATCGGCTGATCTTGGGGAATTTGTTGGACAATCTTGACTGCATTAGAACTGGTGCAAATGATATCACTCATGGCCTTGATATCGGCTGTGCAATTAATATACGAAATAACCAAATGGTCTGGATGTTGACGTTTGAAATCCGCGAATTGATC
>JANMIS010000987.1:0-1179 GCA_031375925.1 Synechococcales cyanobacterium OTE_70_concoct_197_sub | reverse complement strand
ATAAAGACGGGATTGGCTCCTGCTTTTGAGTCACAACCAATAGCAATCGAAGCGGTTGATTGTATTCCTGTGAAAGGTCGGGAGGGTTTATTTTTGTTGCCTGGTCATGTCGGTCTTGCCGAATATGAAGTGACACTTGGTATCGCTCAAGAATTGAGTGGTTCAATTCAAGCTCTTAAGAATTTACCAGGTTCTATTAATGATTTGCTTGAAAAAACAGCAGCTAAATTTAATGCAGACTATATGCTAATCGATATGAGTCCGAGTTTAGGCTCAATCAATCAGAATTTACTTATGATTAGCGACTACTTTCTAGTCCCCACAACCGCCGACTTCTTTTCCGTAATGGCAATTGATTCTTTAGCCAGAGTACTACCGAGATGGTATCGTTGGGCAAAATCAGCAAGTTCACTTCAAGTTTTAAAAGAGGCTAACTACCCTTTCCCTGAGGTTAGTCTCCATTTTTTAGGGACAATCGTTCAAAATTATCGAATAATCCGAGGCAAGGAAACTGCTGCATTTCAAGTTTGGATTGAGAAGATTGAGCAAACTGTTCTTGAAAAACTGATTCCTACCTTAGATAATAATCATATGATGTTGCCTAGCCAAGTTTATGAATCCCAAGGAATCCCAAGTAATCTTTCCCTTGCAAAAATTTCAAATTTCAATAGTCTAATTGCACTATCTCAAGAACATCGAACCCCAATTTATGATTTAACAGCTCAGCAGTTAAGACAACGAGGAGTTGTTTTAGAGAGTAGTCAGAATCAACAGAAAGAATTTAAAAAAACTTTTTCAGACTTGGCCGATAAAATCATTGCACTAAGTTCTAAAATCCCCGCACATGCAATCAGCGTTTGATCAATTTCACTTAAGTATTGGCCGCGTCCGAGACCTTATTGCATTACACAATTCTGTCAAAAGTCAAGCTACCGGAGCACTTGCTATGCTGCCTGCGCTTCCATTGAATTAAATGTCTGTGGCATCGGTAATTCTTCACCGCGATCGATCGCTCCTTCAATTAACATTTCCAGAACCTCTTGAGCATTCGCGATCGCCCCTTCATAGGTATCACCATGGGTATGACAAAATTCTCCCCACTCCGGCAGACTAACGACAAAGCAATCGTCCTCATCTGACCATTGAACAATCACGGTATAGCGCGGCTTCAACTCAATC
>JANMIS010000967.1:0-1783 GCA_031375925.1 Synechococcales cyanobacterium OTE_70_concoct_197_sub | reverse complement strand
AAGCCAAACTCTCCGGGAAATCTCCCTCAGAGCTAGCCGTACTCTATGCAGCAGAAGGGATTTGGTATGACGCATTGCAGATTTTGACAGATTTGCGCCGAACTCAACCCAACCCAACCACCCAAGCCCATTGGCAGACGCTACTGGAGTCAGTAGAACTCAACAGCCTCTTGAAGGAGACCATCCTACCGAAAGACAACACCATTCCAAACCTGACAGCGCCAAACCCAACACCCAATGTCAGCGCTACGCGCTAGACCCTTAATTCCAAGCCCTAAAAGGTCACTGTTCAAATCTTGCAAATCCATAGCAGCACAAAAAGGGGCCGTCGATATCGATGGCCCCTTTGAGGTTTAGATACAAAGCTAGGAACACAAGACAGCCCGTTTTCACATTAAAAACTTTTCTTCAAAGCCTTCAAGTTTAGGCAATTCAGCTTTAAATTCTGAAACTCAACTCTCTTGATGCTTCAACCATGGCCCAACATCTCCGTAATGTCTCGGAACTCCTCCGCGAACTTACGCAACGCTCATAAAGTGACACGCTGGGTAGAGTCTTCGTAAATCACATCGGACTTTTAAATAAATATTGAAAAATAAAATAACCCATAAAAAATAGGGTAAGAATTCACTCACCCTACGCCTTTGCTACACTCAGTTGTCTGCTATGAAATTCTTTCTTGGCAAGGCCACCGAGGCGATCACTGCGCAAAAAAAGATTTCGTAGAAGCCATAGGTAATTGATATCACGCAGCCCTCCGTATATACCTCAGGGTAGAAACCATCTTTACTAAAACTATACAAAGTTTCATCCGGATTTGAGTTTCCTACCCCTCTGGAAATAGGCGATACAGAACTTTCACCGTATTTCCGACCTTGAGAAGTGGGTAAAATTTATTTTAATTAAAGGAATTCCTCATCTTGAAACTTAGATTAAAGCGTCAGATAGAAGCGTTGTGCAAAACCGACAGTTCGGGAAGCCGTACAGGGTGAGTCGTTGCGCTAGAGGCCCGATTTTCGATAAATTAGCAGTCGTATAGAGAGAGTGCTAATTTTTAGGTGATTGCCCGATGATTGTTTGGCAAATACCAGTAGCCTCTTCTCCGAGACCATAGAAATGCTGTTAAAGCAATTGGAGAGTTTGATATGGCGTCTGTAACTTTAAGTGTGTCCACCGTTAAGCCCCTAGGCGATCGTGTTTTCGTGCGCGTGTCTGAGGCTGAAGAGAAGACCGCTGGCGGCATCATCTTGCCTGACAATGCTAAAGAAAAGCCCCAAATCGGCGAAGTCGTTCAAATCGGACCCGGTAAGCGCGGCGATGACGGGACTTATCAAGCATTGGAAGTCAAGGTTGGCGACAAGGTTCTGTATTCTAAGTACGCTGGAACTGATGTAAAGCTGGGCGGCGACGAGTATGTCCTGTTGACTGAGCGCGATTTTTTGGCGGTTGTGAGCTAGTTAATTGAGTTAGCGCGCTGAACGGGTTGAGGGCATCCGACCGCAACAGTATCGGATGTTCAACTAATCTTTAACGCAAGTTTTCGATCGATTTCCCAATTACCTAGAAGAAGTGAAGATTATGGCTAAGCGCATTGTATACAACGAAAATGCCCGTCGCGCCCTTGAGCGTGGAATGGACATTCTGGCGGAAGCGGTGGCTGTCACCCTGGGTCCTAAGGGGCGTAATGTCGTCCTAGAAAAGAAGTTTGGGTCTCCCCAGATTATTAATGACGGTGTGACGATCGCCAAAGAAATTGAACTCGAAGACAACATTGAAAACACAG
>JANMIS010000940.1:0-10778 GCA_031375925.1 Synechococcales cyanobacterium OTE_70_concoct_197_sub | reverse complement strand
GGACCGTGGAGTTTTTGCTGGATGGTTCTGGGGAGTTCTACTTTATGGAGATGAACACGCGGATCCAAGTCGAACATCCGATTACGGAAATGATTACAGGCGTGGATCTGATTGCAGAACAAATTCGGATTGCCCAAGGCGATCGGCTCACCTTGACTCAAGAAGAAGTCCAACTCAATGGTCATGCGATCGAATGTCGGATCAACGCTGAGGATCCAGACTTTAACTTCCGTCCGAGTCCTGGGAAGATTAGCGGCTATCTTCCGGCTAGTGGCCCTGGGGTGCGCATGGATTCCCATGTGTACACCGACTATGAGATTCCGCCTTACTATGACTCGCTAATTGGCAAGCTGATTGTGTGGGGCCGCGATCGGGACTCTGCCATTCGGCGGATGAAGCGGGCGCTACGCGAATGTGCGGTGACGGGTTTGCCCACGACGATCGGCTTTCACCAAAAAATTCTGGATACGCCCGAGTTTAATCGCGGTGAAATTTACACGAACTTTGTCGATAAAGTCATGTTTAAAAAACCGGATGCTTAGGGGTAGAAAATGTCTTGGCTTAATCTATTGTCCTTTGCGGGCATCTTTTTACTCTGCGGTGTGGCTTGGGTCGGATCTGAAAGTCGGCGCACGATTCCCTGGAAGGTCATTCTGTGGGGAATCACGATTCAGTTGACCTTGGGGCTTTTGGTCTTCCGGTTTCCGGTGACGCGCGAGGCGTTGCGGATTTTAAGTAGCAATATCAATGCGATTTTGGATGCAACGGAAGCAGGGGCGAGGTTTGTCTTTGGGGATTTATTAGTTCCTAATACTGCTTTTGCTCCGGGTCCGGTGGGTGCAGGGCGATGGTTAGCCAGAGCCTTAACGCCTGCTTATATTCCCGTGGCGGGCGATCGGCTCAGTCCAGATAATTTGAATTTGGGCTATATTCTGGCCTTTCGAGCATTGCCATCCGTGGTGTTTTTCTCATCAATGATGGCTTTGCTTTATAACTTGAAAATCATTCAGCCGATCGTCCAAGTCTTCGCCAAGGTCTTTTACAAACTTATGGGCTTAAGTGGGGCGGAATCTTTAAGCGGTGCGGCGAATATTTTTGTCGGGATTGAATCTGCGTTAGTTGTTCGGCCATTTTTGAAAGATATGACCCGCAGTGAACTTTGTGCTGTGTTGACAGCTTGCTACGGCAGCATTGCTTCTACTGTGCTGGCGTTATATACAAGTCTATTACGTCCTAGCTTTCCTAATATTATTGGTCATTTGGTTTCAGCCTCATTAATGGCCATTCCTGCTTGCTTCGTCATTTCTAAAATCCTCGTCCCTGAAACTGAAACTGCTGTAACGGCGGGGGGCTTGCCGGAAGACAAGGAAGACGACGGAATGAATCCGATGGAAAGTGTGATTACAGGTGCCCTTGACGGAGTGAAACTAGCGGTGTCGATCGTCGCTCTTCTAATTGCAGTGCTGGGGTTAGTGGCGCTCGTCAATCTGTTTTTTGGAAATCTTGCTGCATTGAGTCAAAGTGCAAATCCTAATTTAGCCCGAGTGGGCAATGTCTTCGCTGTCATTTCAGTGCAAAATATCTTGGGGGCCTTATCTTTACCTTTTGTGGCTGTGACGGGGGTTTCGGATAAATGGCCGGAGCTTTGGCAGGCGTCGGTTTTAATTGGTCGAAGGCTATTGGAAACAGAGGTGCCTGCTTATTTGGAATTGGCGAAATTGTCACAACAGGGTTTGATTAGCGATCGGGCTTTAGTGATTGTCAGCTATGTGCTGTGTGGATTTGCCCACATTCCGGCGGTGGGAATCTTTGTTGGTGGATTTGTTAGTTTGATTCCGTCACGGCGTAAGGACTTAACGGAACTCGGGTGGAAAGCGCTTTGGGCCGCGAGTCTCGCGACGACGATGATTGGTTGTGTGGCGGGAGTCTTTTTCTCGGGAGATGCGGCGATCGTGGGCAGGTAAAAGGATTTTGGATTTTGGATTTTGGAGGATTTATGAAAGTGAAGGGTTTGTTTGGGGCGATCGTTGTCTTTTGTGCGATTGGATTGATTGGTTTAAATAGTCTTTGGCAAGGCGTGATCGCGCAGGTTCCTGTTCTGCCCCCCCCAGCGGTCCCGACGACTGCGGCTCCTTCACCCAGTGCGACGCCCTCGGGAGATCCAAATGCACCTCTGACGGGAACACCGATCGATCCCATTCCTGGATCACGAACGGAAGCGCCATCGCCTACGCCGTCACCGACGGTAACGCCAACACCCACGCCAATACCAACAGTAATGCCCTCGGTGATTATTCCAAACAATGCCGAACCCTTGCCGATCGCTGGGGAACATGTAGATAAAGTGGGTCGGTTTCGGATTGGATTACTCAAGGGTTATCGGGTGACGAATTTGGGGGACTCGGTGTTGGTAGAGTCGCCGGATGGTCGCCTTGCTTATACTGTTTTGGCGCAGACAGCGGGACAGCTTGGGTTGCTGTCGGGTTCGGTGACGGTGGAAAACCTGGCTCAGATTGCCCGCAATGCTTTGCAGCGTGGTGAAGGGTTCCAAGCAGAGGCTCCGCAGCCGATCGTGAATGGGTTACAAATGAATTGGACAGGGCAGTTGACGATCGGGGGAAAAGCGCAACCCGTGAATGGAATTATTTTGGCGAAACCCGGAAACAATAGCGTTTTGCTGTTAACGATCGCGGCGACGGAAGCAGGTGCAGCGGACTTGCCGGGGGCGATCGGGGCATTGGGTGAGAGTTTGCAGGGGCTGTAACGGCCAGACTATTGGAGAATCTCAAAGGATGATTGAATGACACAGATTAATAATTCACTCAATCTGTAAATTTGAATCCCAGATTTTACTAAGGTTGCAGACATTCAACAATCAGCCAACATACCGTAATTCAGCAATGCCAAATTCAAAAATTCAATAGTTCCGATCGAATTTCAGAACGAACTTATCTAATGTAGGACCGATCGCACGACAGTAGATTTTCTGTAGGTCTATGTCGTGTTTGTTTTGGCGCGATCGCCCCACTCCCGATCGCCCCACTCCCGATCGAAAGAATGCGACTTTATAGACATAATGCTATTTTATAGACATAATGCTATTTCTTAGGTAACACCGATGGAACCTGCAATTCTTCTCCCGGAAGCCATCCAAATAGAAGCTGTAGTACTGGCTCAACAGCTTGGTATTTCAGTGAATGATCTTTGCACCGATGCGATCATCATCTATCTCCGCAAACACAATCGCCAAGCCATTCTCGACCAACTCAATAAAGTCTATCCCGCACAACCTTCAGCACTCGACCCCACAATTGCCAAGCTTCAATATGCCTCTTTACCCCATGAGGATTGGTAATGCTTCGTGGAGAAATTTGGTGGGTAGACTTACCCACGCCTGTTGGGTCTGAACCTGGTTATCGCAGACCGATCGCCATCATTCAAGACGATACATTTATACAGAGTAATCTCAGAACCGTGGTTGCGATCGTTATCACCTCAAATCTTGAGTTAGCCCGATCGCCCGGAAACGTCTTCCTATCTGGTCGTAAAACAGGGCTGCCCAAAGACTCAGTAGCGAACGTTTCACAGATTTTGACAATCGATAAAAGCTTTCTCACTGAACGCATTGGCTTTATTCCTGGAGATTTGCAGGATGAAATTGATGAAGGGCTGAGAATGATTTTGTATTTGTAACCGATCGTCTATTCCGATTCCTTAATGCTCTGGGAAACAATGTCGAAATTCGGATTACACCTAAATTAGAACCTAATGTTCAAGCCGAAACCTAGATTGTCGCAATCTGAGGGCGGTCTGATGATCCCAAATCTAGAGACAGGAGACCGATCGCACGACAGTAGATTTTCTGTAGGCCTATGTCGTGCTTGTTTTGGATCGATCGCCCATTCCCAAAATGTGGGAGGGTCGATCGGGGTGGTTTATCGTGCATATTAATTCATAGGTTATCCCTATTCATATGATGTAAACAAAGCAGAAATGTGAAGTCTTTAGGATTCGTCTTGACGGACCTCAAAATATGCTTTATGACTAAGTAATATTACGGAGTGACCACCAGTTATGAAAACTTCATCCCATAAAGCAAAAATTGTGTTTCGTTTACTGATGGCTTTGACGATCATGGGTTCCAGTATTGGGATGGCGAGTAGTCCTGTATTGGCCCAGAAAAAGCCAACGATTTCGATTCCATCTTTTAAGAATGAAACCAATTGGTGGTGGTGGAAATCTAGCACGGCAACTGAATTAGGCGATGCGCTCAGTAATGAACTTTCGGCAACCGGAAACTTCAAAGTCGTTGAAAGACAAAAATTACAGGAAGTCCTATCTGAGCAAGAATTAGCTGAACTCGGTCTGGTCAAAAAAGGAACCGGAGCAAAAAAGGGTGAATTAACGAGCGCACAATATGTAATCTTGGGGAAAGTCACGGCCTTTGAGGAAGGGGTCAGTAAAAAGTCAGGTGGAAATAATGCAGGTGGCTGTTTCTTAGGGATCTGTGTTGGGGGGAGTGAGCAAAAGAGCGAGGCGGAGGCTTACGTTGCTATTGACCTTCGAGTCGTCGATACAACAACTGGAGAAGTGGCGTACTCTCGTACCATTGAAGGCCGTGCGACGGATAAAACAGAATCCAAAACAAGTACGTTCAGAGTCTTTGGTATTGGCAATAACAGCAATTCGTCCGAAGAGAAGAAAGCTCCAGTCGGTAAAGCCCTGCGCGCCGCACTGATCGAGACGACAGAATATCTCTCCTGTGTCATGTACAAAAAAGATGCTTGCGTTGCAGACTATCAAGCAAAAGATGCTAAGCGTCGCCAAGGAACTCAAGACGTTCTGAAGTTAGATTAGGTTTTTAAATGCATTAAAAAGCGATCGGGTTCGTGCAATAAACCCGATCGCTTCTCTATTGGCTTAGGAAACCGCCGCTAAAGCTCTAGGTTCTGCATGGGCAGTAGTTTTCACATGGAGGGCACTGAAGGGCAGAACTCGCTGGATTTCTTCAATGGTGGTAATGCCATGGGTAACTTTTTCAATGGCGGCCATACGGAAGGAATCATAGGCAATCTCTTGTAAATAACGACTGAGTTGCGTCATCGATCCATCGTGAATAATCTGCCGAATCATGTCATCCACATTGAGCAATTCAATCAATGCTTCCCGTCCCAAATAGCCCGAATGAAAGCATTGATTACAACCTTTCCCTTTACGCCATTGTTCACCATGGGCCGTTTCCGATCGTAATCCCAAAATCTTTAAATCAGACTCGGTGGGTGGGTGAGGCTCGGCACAATGCGGGCACACTCGACGCACGAGACGCTGAGCAACAACGCCCAATAACGCATCACTCAGCAATCCAGGATCAGGCCCGATATCGCGCAATCGAGGGATCGCTCCAGCGGCATCATTGGTATGTAAAGTTGTTAAAACCAAATGTCCCGTTAAGGCAGCGCGTACAGCCGTTTCGGCAGTTTCATGATCGCGGATTTCGCCTAGCATGATGATGTCGGGATCTTGGCGCAAGATGGCCCGCAGTCCCGCTGCAAAAGTCATGCCTGCGGCTTCATTCACTTGAGTTTGGGTAATGCCGGGGAGGATGTATTCAACGGGGTCTTCGACGGTGGTGATGTTTTTGGATTCATGGGCGATCGCTTGCAAACTCGTATACAAAGTACTGGTTTTCCCAGAGCCTGTCGGTCCTGTGAAAATAATTAAGCCCTGAGGCTGAGCGAGCCAGTGTTTGTATATTTTGAGCGATCGGGCAGAGAACCCCACGTCGTCGATTGTTTCAAAAGTGTTCTGTTGCCTAAGCAATCGCATCACGACTTTTTCACTAGATTCGCCTTGGATATTACTGACACAGGGAAGTGTGCTGACACGCAGGTCAAGTCCCTGTTCTTGTTGGTCAGTGGACATATACCGTTCAGCCATGCGGCCATCTTGGGGGCGGCGACTGTCGGCAATGTCGATTTCGCTCATGACTTTGATAGAGACGACGACTTTACGGCTGATGTCAGCGGGAAGCGTGACAATGTTACGAAGAATTCCGTCAATGCGATAGCGAACCCGAAGGCCATCACTAGAGGGTTCGAGATGAATGTCACTAGCGCGGTAACGAACAGCAGAGGAAATTAACGCTTTGACGCGCTCGATTTGGTTATCGGTTTGGGCAAGGGTTATCTGAGTGAGTTCGGCGATGTCTTGGTTGTCGATTTCACCTGTGAGTGGATTGATTAGTTTTGCGGTGGCGATCGTTTTGTGATCAATATGATGTTGTCTATACCATTTGCGATAGCTGATCTCATCAATTTGAATAATATTAATATCAGCGTTAAGCTTTTGCTTTAATTCTTGAAGGACTTCCGGTTCAATTGATCGTGGAGAACCCAAATGGTAGCAGTTTTGCCAGTGTAGTAATGGGATGCAGAGACTGGGAAAGCCCCGCAGTTGTTTTAGAAATCGGGTGGAGAGTCCAGCGTCCACGAGATCTAAATTGAGAACGCCTGTTTCGCTGACGATCGACTTAAGGGCATTTTCCAAAGTGAGCGATCGGGTTTTGACTTGCTGTTGGAGAGATGACATCATTCTGCTTCAGGATGGGTGGTCTAGGGAGATACAGGTTTGACCGAGTAGCTTATGCACAGAGTAGCCTATGCAGATATACGCCGATCCTAGACGATCGGTTTTCTTTTTCCATTCTTTATTCAAGCTCTAATCCTGCACTCTGAGATGTCGTTTAGAAAACACTGAAGCAACTGGTGATAAAGTTAGGCTGTGATACCAAATCAATTGTCATTGCTAGATTTGGTATTAGCTCCGATTTGATCACGGCACTTGACAAGCTTTACGATCGTTATCCGAATCCCGCTCTTGCCATGCATAAACGAAATGACTCACAGAATTCAAGTTGGGAAATCGTTTGCGCATTTCCGTCATTTGGACATCTAAAGCAGGGCGATTTTTATAAGGACTTTGCCAGACTCCCGCCAGAATGGGTTTCACCATGGATGGCGTTGAAGAAGCATTCAATACTCGCTGAATTTGGTCCATAATGCAGTCTGTTTTGCCACAGGTGGCATAGACCATGGGATGCCGTTCGATCGTCTCAGGAAACCGATTCCACATTTGCAGTCGGGAATCATATCCGCCGCCTTCCACGGTCTTGTTGCCCTCTGGGAAGAACACCGCACCAACGGGAATGGCCGATCGCTGCACGGGTTCACTTACTAATGTCATATAGTCCACCACTCCCTGCATGGCATGACCTGCCACCAATCGCCACAATTCCCCATTCAAAATTCGGGTGCGACGCTCTAGGTCAAATTGATTCTCACCGGGAACAACTTGCCTGCCGTGCCATTGGGGATCATTTTCTTGGGGATAGCGCCGATCGACTTCACTGACATCATTTTTACTAATCGTTCCTGCTTTTAAATACCGCGTGATTAATTCACGACCTCGGTTATTGCCCGCCCGCTGTAATAAGACCCATTGAGACGCTTCACCATAGATCCACAAATCTTTAACATCATTGGCGACCGAATCTGGCCCGCGCCCTTTGGGATAGCGAATGTAATCAAAAACAATGCTATCGGGACGGTAGGCCATGACTTGAGCGACCACCTGTAAAAAGTCCTGGCGCAAAGTCGGATGGTAAGGATCTGCAAAGGCTTCGTCAGGATTAAAGGTGTCGTTTTGATCTTTAGAAGCGAGATTGGTGTCGATCGTCGTTTGACCGCGACCATTGCGGGCGATCGTTCCTTGTTTGCCATTGCGTTGAACGTAATCTTTACCAACATTCAATGAAAACAACCAACTCGTCACCTTCAAGCCCCGAGCGCGCCCTTTATTGATCACTTCCCGCAGTAAATCGACATCATCTTGGCCCGCGCCTTCAATCACCGATCGCCAAGCGGTCTTGTTTTGGCTTTTGGGCAAAAGAACTTGGCTATTGAAAAAGGTCTCTACAAATACTTCGCTATAACCTCGGTTCACAATGCGATCGAGTAGTTCATCCAAAGCCCCCGGACGGCTATCACAGGGATAAAGTCGCAGCCAAATTCCCTCACTTTTAAAAGCATTTTGCTGACGACAGCCTTTTAACATAGCAGCATGACGCTGGACGGTTTCGGTATAGCGTTTTTGGGCTTCTACATCTCCGGTCAAGGCGACTTTACGAATTTTTTCCTTGTCGGCAATTTCGCTCAGGGACTGCTGACAATAGGAGGAATAAGACTGAGCGAGTGCGTTTTGACTGCCTAGAGAAGCACTAACTAGGGCACCTAAAAGAGGGACGATCGACCATTTTTTGAAACTCATACCGATCAACCCCTGTATCCAATTGCTGCATGCCATTGTAAAGTCTAATACGATCGGTAAAAACGGGAAAGAAGTTTAATTTCGCAACAAAGGATTGGAACATGGCGTAGGATCGGACCCGAGTTCTATTGTTTTATCCCTCACCTGCTATGTCTGAGTCTTGGAATCGTCGGCATGTGCTTTCCCTCTGCGACTTTGAGCCATGGGAGTATGATGCAGTTTTGCAAACGGCCAACAGCTTCCGAGAGGTCCTTTCGCGCCGCACTAAAAAAGTTCCGACGTTGCAGGGTCAAGTCGTGACCAATTTGTTTTTTGAGCCTTCGACGCGCACTCGCAGCAGCTTTGAACTAGCCGCTAAGCGCCTCTCGGCGGATATTCTCAACTTTGCCGCCGGAAGCTCTTCGATTACCAAGGGCGAAACCATTCTCGATACGGCCAAGACTTACTTAGCAATGGGCACCGATATGATGGTCATCCGTCATCACGAGGCTGGGGTTCCGGCGGCGATCGCCGCTGAAATGGATCGCCTTAATTCCGGGGTGGGCGTGTTGAATGCCGGGGATGGTCAACATGAACATCCTTCGCAGGCGCTGCTGGATTTATTTACGCTGTGTACAACTATTGACAGCAGCCAACCCAAGCTCAGTTTGCTTAAGGGTAAAAAAATTGCGATCGTGGGCGATATTTTGCATTCCCGCGTTGCCCGATCGAACCTTTGGAGTTTGACGGCGAGTGGCGCAGAAGTGCATCTCGCTGCTCCGCCTACGCTGCTCCCTGCGGCCTTTGCGAAGTTTGTTCAGGGGACGAAGCTCGATCGAAAATTGTTCATTCATTGGAATCTTGACGAAGCTATTCGGGGAGCTGATTTTGTCATGACATTACGATTGCAAAAAGAACGCATGACGAGTCATCTATTACCAAGTTTGCGGGAATATCATCGGGAATTTGGAATTACTCGCGATCGGCTCAAGATTTGCAATTCCCAAGTTCAAGTCCTTCACCCCGGACCCACGAATCGCGGGGTTGAGCTTTCATCCGATGTCATGGATGATCCAAGCCTGAGTTTGGTTTCTGAACAGGTGACGAATGGCGTTGCGGTCCGAATGGCATTGCTGTACCTAATGGGAAGCATTCGATCGATACACCCTCGGAATCCGTGACTGAAGTGCGATAATGTGGGACTGTCGCGAACACATTGAGTCCGCGTGTGTCAAGCGAAGCAACGCACTCTACACACACCAACGCCATGGCCCTTCTTCAACTCAACCATCTCAATATCGCTTATCCCAACAGCACCGATTGGGTCGTCCAAGACATCAACCTCAAGCTCGAACCGGGCGAACGGCTAGGACTGGTAGGCGAATCCGGCAGCGGCAAATCAACGATCGGCAAATCCATCCTCCAAATGCTCCCGACAAACTCCAGCATTCAAGGTGAAATGCTATTTGAAGGCCAGGACCTAACTCGATTAAGCGGCGATCGACTCCGACAATTTCGCGGCGAAGCCGTTGCCCTCGTCTTCCAAGACCCAATGACGCGACTCAATCCCCTACTGACCATCGGCGATCACTGCATCGAAACCCTTCAAGCTCACGACCCAAGTATAAAAAGACTCCAAGCCCGCGCCCGTGCCCAAGAAGTTCTGCAAGCCGTTAAAATTCCCGCCGATCGCTGGGGCCAATATCCCCACGAATTTAGCGGCGGAATGCGGCAACGAGTTGCGATCGCCCTTGCCTTAATTCTCAATCCCAAACTCATTATCGCTGACGAACCCACCACTAGCTTAGATGTCACCGTCGCCGCCGAAATCCTTAAAGAACTCAAACGGCTTTGCTCAGAACGCAACATGGGATTGATCCTCATCTCTCATGATCTCGCTATGATCAGCGAAACCTGCGATCGAATTGCCGTC
Source organism: Synechococcales cyanobacterium OTE_70_concoct_197_sub (assembly GCA_031375925.1). Taxonomy (GTDB): domain Bacteria; phylum Cyanobacteriota; class Cyanobacteriia; order Leptolyngbyales; family Leptolyngbyaceae; genus JAAFJU01. Next base: position 541 of record JANMIS010000940.1, on the reverse strand, counting down.
CTTTCAGAAGGCAACCTCGTCGAAATCAATACCACTAGAGCGATCGTCAACCACCCCCAACACCCCTACACCCAAACCCTTCTAAACTCCGCCCTCCATCTTCAAAATGGCAACTCCAGTCAAATCCCCAAATCCTCCAATCCCATTCTGACCATCACCAACCTAAAACAACATTACCAACGCAATAGCAATCCCATTACAAAACTCTTCTCTCGCCAAGATCTCACCATTCGCGCCGTAGACGGCATCAGCCTCGAACTCCACAAAGGCGAAACCCTCGGACTCGTCGGCGAATCCGGCTGCGGCAAATCCACCCTCTCCAAAACCATTCTCCAACTCATCCAGCCCACCAGCGGAACCGTCACCTTCCTCGGTCAAAACCTAGCCCGACTGAACCGTCGCCAAATGCAACAGCAACGCCGCGACATTCAAATGATTTTCCAAGACCCCAGCGCCTGTCTCAATCCCCGCATGACGATCGCCGACAGCATCGCCGACCCGCTATTGATCCACAAAATGGCAACTCCCGCCGAAGCCAAAA
>JANMIS010000901.1:0-2024 GCA_031375925.1 Synechococcales cyanobacterium OTE_70_concoct_197_sub | reverse complement strand
GGAACCCGCCTAATCTGTCAGCCCTGAGAAAGTGAGCAGATAAGACGGGTTTTTTAATGTGGCTACGCTGCCACCTAAAAGAAAGTTAATGCGTTTGAACTAGTTTTGTCAAAAAGCGACCGAATAGCTGAAAGCTTTATTAGAAGAGGGATTCATCGATCTAACCTAAACAAATCTAAAAAGTGGATGGTAAATGTAAAGAAATGTTAAGAGGTTTCAACTCGCTTACCTTTAATGACTTGAAACCCGGTTGCTTTTTTCCGTGGATGGTAGCAACCCAATACATAATCCTCAATTTCTCTCTCTGCGACTTTGTATGCTTTCAGAGCTGACCGTAATTCTGGAGGCATGGGCCGGATATTCTCCAAGCAATCTAAGCATTGATATTTGAGGGCTTGCAACTTTTCTTCAACTCTTTGACTTCTCCCTTTTGTAATTAGTGCTTTTGATTGTTTTATTTGAATAAGAGAGAGAGGTTTCCCGCTATTTACAAGGCGTTCTAAAGACCTTACAAATCTTTCATCCTTACAAAATGTATCGGGACTAAAGGTCTTAAATCTTGCCTGAGATTGCTTAAAAATAAATATAGCTTCTCTCTTTAAGAGTTCCTCAAGAAGGCTACTCGGAGTGGCTTCAGGAGGAAGATTAAGATATTCCCACCCGAAAGAAATTACTTCATATAGTCTTGCGTAAACAGCTAATTGAAGTCTTAATCCTGATTGATACTTTTTATCTATATGGGTTGGGAGAGGCAATCCAGTAAAGAAGCACAATAACGACTGTCTTAGGTCGGTGTAAAAACCTTGGATGCCTGTAAATGCAGATGCTTGGTCACTATTTTGACAGGTCCATAATAAAGATAATGGTGGGCATCCGTGCAGAGCTTTAGATACAGGTATTAAGGCCATCTGCGAGGGAAGTGAACTCATAAAACTCAAGCCCCCAAAACGATCGCCGCCGTCAGCTTCAACTCAGGAAACGTCGGAGAGACGATCGGCTGATTCCCTTGGAAGGTTTGGAACTGGTAGGCACCGGAGACTAATAAACCGACCATGACCCAAGCGCGATCGGGATCCACAAGCCAATACTCAGGAATGCCGATCGCCGCGTATTGGTTTCGCTTGTCTTGGTAGTCGCGCTTGTAGTTTGGTTTGGCCTCATCACCGGGGGAAACGATTTCGACGACTAGCCGGGGCGGTGGCATATCGCGGGTAATGCGATTACTTTTTGCCATCAGTAATATGTGGCGCTCTTCCATAACGGTCAGGTCTGGGAAGCGGGTTCTAGGCTTACCGATGACTTCGACCTCAACCTTTCCAGGGGACAGAAGCCTTCGATAAACCCCCATTTGGAGCAGTAGGAAGAAAATATAGTTCGCGATGTCATCATTAATTTTCGATTCAACCACCGGACGTAAATCTCCATCCCAATACTCACAGCGTCCCTCTGGCAGATCGGACGGATCCGCCGTTAGGTACGCTTCAAAACTTGCAAATCTGACTTTAGTGAACGTCATTCGATCGCTCCTTAGTTTTCAGTGATTCCGTTCTCTGCCAACAACGATCGGAGCCGTTGGGCTTCATCTCGGTAGGCTTGGAGTTCAATACTTTGGGCGTTATCGACCTCGAAAGCTTCACCTAAAGAGGTCAAATCCTGTTCAAGCTGTTGGATCCGACTGGATAGCCGATCGTCCCGCTCTTGCTCTGTACGAGTGACCCCAAACGCAGCATCAAAGCGCCGTTCTAGTCCTTCAGTTCCTAGGGCAACCATGAGATTCAGGGCTTTCTTATTGCCTCGATAACATTGCCAGAGCCAATAAGTAACCGCAATTTCGAGCGGTAACGATCTGATTCGACTACCGCCGCGCCCTTGCCCTTCGTCTGCTTCTATCTCAGAAAGCGAATCCGTATAACCCTTGCCTACTAAGGCTTTGAATGCCTTTGATTCCAAAAAATCGAAAGCGTTTCGGGCGGTGAGTCCGATCGTATCTGCGGCTTGAGAGAGGGACAGCCTATAACTCCCAT
>JANMIS010000875.1:0-2057 GCA_031375925.1 Synechococcales cyanobacterium OTE_70_concoct_197_sub | reverse complement strand
ATTTGGGACCTATGGGGGGCGGGGGGTCTGTGGCTATGGCGTAGTGGTTTGGCTTGAGGACGATCGTTGGCTGACATTGGGTGGAACTGAGTCTCATAGCACCCACCAACGGGCAGAACTATGGGCACTGATCATTGCATTAGAGTATTTGCAAAAACATGCCGCCGGTCGGAGTTTTCCAATTTTCTCGGATTCTAAATACGCAGTTGATGCGCTGAATCATGACTGGATTGACAAGTGGCAACAGAATGGCTGGCTCAACACCAAAGGTAAACCCATTAACGATCGCGAACTCTGGCTTCGGCTTAGATATCTTCAGCAAACAATGCAATATCCTGCTACGTTTTTTCATGTGATGGGCCACAGTGATGCTTTGGGTAAAAAAGGTCGTTTAGCCCAATCAAAAAATCGCGATCGGTTTGGGGCAAGCAGTGAACAACATAATCGAGGCAATCAAATGGCCAATTCGATCGCAGGAAAGTTTCGACGAGGCGAAATGATTGAACCTTAACTCTGTTCAATATCGATTGCTTCGGAAGGTACCAAAATTGGATTCTCAACGATTACTGTTTCTAGATTTAAATTCTCTGAATCTGAATTCATTCCAGGCAGTTTCCATTGATCTAGAATATCTTTAATCAAAATCTCATGGAGCCAAACTTGCCCCACAACCGTTAGCGGCAACGCCAGCAGCAATCCTACAAATCCAAAAAATGTTGCAAAAAAAACCTGAGACATCAAGGTCACAGCAGGCATCAGCGAAACCTGTTGGGCCATCACGTAGGGCGTTAATAGATTGGTTTCTAATTGTTGAACCAGGAAATACAACACTAAAACCGCACCAGATTTCCAGGGAGCATCCAAGAGTGCGATCGTCATGGGCGGCACCACACTAAGGGCCGGACCAATATTGGGAATAAAGGTCAGCAGTCCCGCAAAAATGCCATTCGCCAAGGGCAACTTCACCCCTAAGATCCACAGCCCAATCCCACTAAATCCACCAATCACTAACATATTAAACAAAATTCCAACCAGCCAACCTCGCAGCGAATCCCCACACCGATCGAGAATTAATTCAACTCGATGGCGATAAAAAGAAGGAAAGAACCGAACAAACGCCCGTCGATACTGGTCCGGTTCTACTAAAAACATGATCGACAGAATCACCACCAGCAATACATTCAGCACGCCCCCCAGGGTCCCTGATGCCAATGCAACCGACCCGCTGAGCAATTGATTCAGCAAAGGCTGTAGCTGTTTAACCACTTCAGAGGGTTCAGGAATCGCTGAGGAAATAAATGGGGGAAGGAATGCTTTAAATCCATCAAAGCTTGCGTTAAATCGATCGACTCCCTTGGGAAATAGCGTCATCATTTGTTGAAATTGGTCCATAAATGGTGGAACAATCAACCAACCTGAGAGCAGCAGCAACCCAATGACTAGCGTAATCGCCCCTAGGAGGGAGCCATTTCGTTTTAGCCCGAAGCGCTGAAGCAGATTTGCAATGGTGTTGAATGCAGACGCTAAAACGATCGCCGCAAAAATCAACATCAGAGCACTCCGAATCTGCCACAAAATCACCAGCGAGACGCCCAGCGCAACCAACCCAACCCAGTCCCCAATCTTCATAACCCTAGGAGTTTTTCTAAACCGTGCCTTATCCTAGGGGCAAAGGCGATCGATGAATCATTTAATGATTAAGACTGTAATTAGATTTAATATTTTCTGTAAATCTGCATTAAATTAAAATGTAAAAGTGAAGCCCTTTTCTTCTAGTTTAATGAGGATTTAATTAGAATACAGATGTACAGTTTGGTGAGAGCCGCAGCACTAGGTTAAGCAACGGGCGATGGGAGTGAACAGACTTCCATGGCTTGAATCAAGCCATTTTCAACTGTAAAACGATGGCCAACCTGCTCATCCGCAAGCATAGCTCCGGCCAGATCTCGCACAACCTGATGCACCTCAACCAAGATCTGCCCAGAATCCTCTAGGTGAAACGCAACTGGCTCAACTTTTCCGTCAATCTCACTCCATTGCTCCGTCCAGTAAGCGCG
>JANMIS010000874.1:0-4004 GCA_031375925.1 Synechococcales cyanobacterium OTE_70_concoct_197_sub | reverse complement strand
ATGCGGTTCTTAGTCGTCGTCTTGCGGAAGACTTGCATCATGAAGTGTCGGCTCATTTTGAGTTAAAGTTTCTTCCCAACTGTGGTCACTGGATCCAGCAAGAAATCCCTCAAACCGTTAATCGTGAACTTCTTGCTTTCTTGGGAATGCCCTTGGAGGTTGGGTAATGTTGGACTTGTTGATGTGCGATCGGGAGCATGTGTCACACATTCGTCAGTTTTGTAAGAGCATTCCTGCATCTGTGCGAATCATCGCCGTAACAAAGCAAGTGTCCACAGCTTTGATGCGATCGGCCTATGAAGCGGGCATTCGAGACTTTGGGGAAAATCGAGTCCAGGAGGCCCTGCAAAAGCAGCAGGAACTCAGAGACTTGACCGACATAAAGTGGCACTTCATAGGCCACATACAGAGCAACAAATCCCTAAAAGTTATCCAGCACTTTGACTGGATTCAGTCGGTAGATACACTAGCTTTAGCGCTGCGGCTCGATCGTCAAGCCCAGACTGAAGGCAAAACCATTCAGGCCTGTCTTCAGGTTAAGCTCCGACCGGACGACACTAAATCTGGGTGGTCTCCTGAGGACTTGCGCCGATCGATGCCCCAGCTAGCCAGTCTGTTGGCTCTTCAAATTCAAGGCTTAATGGTGATCCCGCCTGCTTCTCTTGAGGGGCTGGCTCTGGTTGACTGCTTTCAAGAAGCTGCGACGCTGGCCCAAGAGTTGCAGCTGTCGCAGCTTTCAATGGGAATGTCATCCGACTATTCGATCGCTATCCAATGCGGTGCTACAATGATTCGCCCGGGGCGTACACTATTTGGGCAGCGAGTCTAGATGTAGCGATAGTTTCGAGAAAATAAAAAAATAACGCTACATCTAGTGGATCATTCCACACTCTTGTGCTAAATTATGTCCACTGCTTCTGAAGGGTTGAGTCAAACGTAATAGCAAACGTTTCTTAAATCATTTTGCAACAGAAAGCTTATGGGTTCTCTGAGTTTCTAAAGTGTAGAGAATTCTTAATTACACTTGATTCTTTTAAATAAAAAGAGCTAAACGTAATTGAGATGCCCCTCATAGTAGATAGATGGGTTACTTAAAACGGGTTTGATTCCAAACATGGTGTAGTTTACACATTATGCGGAATGACTGGAAGTATTGACTGTTTTGCAGTATTCTCTTAATCCTGGCAATTGATTTATTAGCAGATTCCTCAAATTGTTAATAAATGTAGTTGTAAGGGGAAGAGTCTTGAGCCTGCTCGGTTAAATTATTACCCTAAAGCTAAAGTTACTCATCAGTACATATTAACTATAGTGCTTTTTGTGTTTCTTTAAAACCTTCGTTTGTTTTGTGTGTCCCAGCCGTTTTACTAAGCTTTTGATTTGTGGTTCCCCGTGGCGATTTAGTGATTGCTAATCGCTTCTCTCAATTTAATGTTTTTTGTTTTGTTCGATTGTTAATTGGAGTGTGGGTCATGGGTATTTTCAACAAAATTCGCGATTTCGTTGGTTTTAATGAAACTGTTGATTATGAGTATGAGTATGACGAAATGGATGGTCAAGAGTATCAAAATCTTTACCAAGATGAGAGTGCGGTCGCAACTCAGGAAGATGATGCTCGTTCTCGCCGCCGCCTTCGCGATCGTTCGTCCTTAGTTAGTACTGATATTGCCCCAGTTAGCACGGTCAATAACGTGATTGGAATGCCCGGTACCTCGAATGGGTTGTCTGAAGTGGTGGTGATTGAGCCTCGCACTTTTGAAGAAATGCCTCAAGTGATCCAAGCGCTGCGTGAACGTAAATCGGTTGTATTGAATTTGACGATCATGGATCCTGACCAAGCTCAGCGTGCTGTTGACTTTGTTGCCGGTGGAACCTATGCGATCGATGGTCATCAAGAGCGAATTGGTGAAAGTATTTTCTTGTTTACACCAAGCTGTGTCCAGGTCAGCACTCAAGCAGGTGTCGTCCATGAAACAATTCAGCCCACTCGGGTCGTTCGTCCGACTGCTAATGCATCCGCAGCATGGACATCAGAACCAATGCGCATGGTACAGTAACGACTGTTTTTAGGTAATAGCCTGAGGATTGAACGCTTTAAGAGAGTGATTTTCGTTCAGGCTACTTATCTTTCATAGCATTAGGGGAAAGAGTAATTTGTCTACTAAATTAGGAATGATCGGCGGCGGGATGATGGGCGAAGCGCTCCTCTCCCGCCTTGTTATTGAAGGGGTGTTTCAGCCCAAAGAAATATTGGTAAGCGATCCGGTTGTGGCAAGGCAGAAATTTTTGAGCGATCGGTATGGCATTCAAGTCACAGGTGACAACGCCCGAGCAGCAGCAGCTAGTGATTTGGTATTACTCGCGATCAAGCCTCAAATTTTTTCTCAAGTGGCCCAGCAAGTTGTGGATTCACTCAATGGTGCCGTGATTGTCTCGATTTTGGCAGGGACAGCGTTGCTTCAGTTGGAGTCTGCGTTTGTCGGTAAAGCGGTGATCCGGGCGATGCCCAACACTCCGGCTCAAGTGGGGGCTGGGGTGACGGCGATCGCTCAGGGTCAGTATGTCAAACCGGAGCAGCTTGATCTCGCTAAGACAGTACTGTCAGCGGTGGGTTCTGTCGTCGAAGTCCCAGAATCTATGATGGATGCGGTGACGGGACTCTCTGGATCCGGCCCTGCTTATGTTGCATTAATGGTAGAAGCCTTGGCAGATGGCGGCGTTGCTTCTGGTTTGCCTAGGAACATTGCGATGCAGCTTGCGATCGGCACGGTTCTTGGCACGGCTAAACTTTTGCAAGAGTCTAAGCTGCACCCTGGTGAGCTGAAAGATCGCGTGACCAGTCCCGGTGGTACGACGATCGCGGGAGTTGCGGTTTTAGAAGCGAGGGGGTTTCGGAGTGCATTGATTGAGGCGGTGAAGACAGCGACGGGGCGATCGAAGGAATTGGGTCTGTAAACGTAAATCCTGTCGAATCGCCCTATCTCTATGCCATCACCATGCCACCATCAACATTAAACACCTGACCCGTAATATAAGCCGCCGCCGGAGAAGCCGCCAAGAACGAAATCATTCCTGCAACTTCCTCCGGCTGACCATAGCGCGCCAACGGGATCATTTGAAGAATGGGTTCCGCTTTGAGATCATTCGTCATGTCCGTCGCAATAAAACCAGGAGCCACTGCGTTCACCGTGATCGATCGCGGCGCTAACTCTCTCGCCACCGTTTTTGTAAATCCAATCACTCCCGCCTTCGCCGCACTGTAATTTGCCTGACCCGCATTGCCCATCTGACCCGCCACCGATGTAATATTCACAATCCGGCCTGACTTCTGCTTCAGCATGATCTTGCTCACCGCACGGGTGCAAAGAAACACCCCCGTCAAATTCAAATCAATCACCGCCTGCCAGTCTTCTAATTTCATTCGCAGCAGTAAGGTGTCACGGGTGATCCCTGCATTATTGACCACCACATCAATGCGGCCATATTTCTCCATTGCCGCCGCCACTAAAGCATCCACCTCATTGGAGTTGCCCACGTTTGCCTTCACTGCGATCGCACTCCCCCCCATACTTTCAATCTGAGCTACCACTTCATCAGCAGACGAGCTAGAACTTGCATAGTTGACCACCACAGAGGCCCCCTCTGTCGCCAAAGCCACTGCTGTCGCCCGACCAATTCCCCTTGATGCGCCTGTGACGATCGCAACTTTACCCTTTAAGTTCTGTGTTAAGTTCTGCGTCATGATATCCGCTCAAAATCAAAAATCAACTGCTCATCATAGCGCGCCTCTGTCACGGATTAATGGGGCAGATTGTTGGGATCAATGCCTTGCGATCGTAAGAATGACTCCAAGCGCTCTCGTTGTTGTCGCTCTTGCTCCGTACGTTGTCGCTCTTGCTCCGTACGTTGTCGCTCTTGCTCCGTACGTTGTCGCTCTTGCTCTTCAGGACTAAGATGCCGATCGCCCTTTTCATCAAACCAACTCAATACCTCTCGTCCCAAAG
>JANMIS010000865.1:0-2806 GCA_031375925.1 Synechococcales cyanobacterium OTE_70_concoct_197_sub | reverse complement strand
CGTGGAGCAGTGGGCCTTGGAGACCGAATGGACCGAAATCTGCCGCAATACCAGTCTTGATGAAGGCGATGTGGTGCGGATGCTGCGCCGGACTCTAGACCTACTTTCTCAGATCCCGTACGTTCCCCATGCTTCGCGAATGCTGAAGGACAACGCCGTTCGCGCCGTTCAGCTCATCGATCGCTTCCCCATTAATGAAACCCTGGAGTGAGCATGAGTGCAGGCAATTATCTCTGATAAAATCAGTAATTCCCGAAAATAACTTTAAAAAGTTCAGGAATGATAATATAAACTTCATAGGACTTCCGTACAACACCTGATCGATCGTAATGGTGAACGGCCCATACTGACGGTTATTGGGACATGGTGAGGGTTTCCGCCTGTGTTTTCGATGATTTTCGAACTGTTCGTCAAAGATAGGCGTTGGTTACTGTGGATAACTTCGATCTGGACTCTGCAAAGGTATTAGTAGTAGATGATCATCCTTCGAGTCGGATGGCAGCTTCAGCCCTGTTAGCGGTAGAAGGGTACGCTGTTTTGGAAGCGGAGAATGGACCTAATGCGATCGACTTGGTTTTGGCAGAGGATCCAGACCTAATTCTTTTGGATGTCATGATGCCGGGAATGGATGGTTATGAAGTTTGCCGTCGGCTGAAGGCGGATGATCATACTCGATTGATTCCGGTGGTCTTTGTGACGGCATTGGACGATCGCCAAGCGCGTCTGCGGGGCATTGAAGCAGGTGGAGATGACTTTTTAATTAAGCCCTTTGACCAACTTGAACTGTCCGCTAGAGTTAGGTCTTTAGTCCGTCAAAAGCGCCTAAATCAAGATCTAGACCATGCTGAAAAGGTTTTATTCTCGATCGCTCGCACCGTCGAAAGCCGCGACCCTAACACCGGAGACCACTGCGAACGGCTGGTAAAGCGGGGCAAAGCCTTTGGGGAGTTTTTGGGCTTGAGCCGATCGGATATACGGGACTTGATGTGGGGCGGCTATCTTCATGACATCGGCAAAGTGGGCATTCCCGATGCAATTTTGCTAAAACCGGGAAAATTTACGCCCGATGAATTTGAAATCATGAAGGAGCATGTGACGATCGGCGAACGCATCTGTCAGCCGCTACGCACTATGCGTGGCGTCACCCCAATTATTCGCCATCATCATGAGCGTTGGGATGGGTCGGGTTATCCGGACAAGTTGGAGGGCGACAATATTCCCTACCTAGCCCAAGTGTTCCAACTGATTGACATCTACGACGCCTTAGCGAGTGAACGCCCCTACAAGCGCTGTTTTACCATCCAGGAATCGCTCAACATCATGCAGGAAGAGACCGATCGCAATTGGCGGAATCCTGACTTAATGAAAGCCTTCGCAGAATTTATCCAAGTCACCGAAATCAAAAAGCCGAGTCGTGATCTCTGGCTAGAGCGCTATGTCAAGCATCCAGAACGACTCACAGCATCGTAATGGCGCGGTATACTGCCCCTGATGGCATTTTGGGGTAACAAGGTATATGGTCGCGATCGCAATTTTAGCCGCTGGAAAAGGGACTCGTATGAAGTCTACTCTGCCGAAGGTACTCCATACTCTCGGCCAGAAAACCCTGGTTGAACGGGTGTTAGATACGGCTCAAGCGTTAGTCCCAGAGCGGGAAATTGTCATCATTGGCTACCAATCGGAAGCGGTGCGATCGTCCCTAAGTCACCGATCGGTGGAATATGTGGAGCAGACGGTGCAACTGGGAACGGGCCATGCGGCTCAGCAGTTGTTGCCTGTACTCAAAGGCTTTATGGGCGATGTGATTATTTTGAATGGCGATGCGCCGCTGCTGCGTCCGAGTACGCTAGAGTTATTGCTCAAAACCCATCAAGACAATGGCAATTCGGCGACGATTTTGACGGCGCAACTGGCGCAACCGAAGGGATATGGCCGAGTGTTTTGCGATGAGAAAGGATATTTGACTACAATCATCGAAGATCGGGATTGCACACCTGCTCAGCGCGAAAACCGTCGGGTGAATGCAGGTATTTATTGCTTTCGGTGGCAGGATTTGGAGCAGGCGTTGCCGAAGTTGACGACAGATAATGATCAAAAAGAATATTACTTGACCGATGCGGTGAATTTTCTCAAGCCTGTGATGGTGATGGATGTGGCGGATGAAGCCGAAATTACCGGGATTAACGATCGCAAACAGCTTGCCGATGCCTATGGACTCCTACAAAATCGGATCAAAACAGAGTGGCTGCTCAAGGGCGTGACAATTGTGGATCCTGCAAGTGTGACGATCGAAGACACGGTAATGCTCGAACCCAACGTAATCCTCGAACCGCAGACCCATTTGCGCGGGACGACGACGATCGCTTCCGGGAGCCGCATTGGTCCCGGAAGCCTGATTGAAAATAGTGTCATCGGCGAGAATACAACGATTCAATTCTCGGTTGTCACCGATAGCACGGTGGAATCGGGCAGTACGGTTGGGCCTTATGCTCATCTGCGGGCGGCGGCTGTCGTCGGTGAGGGTTGCCGCATTGGGAACTTTGTAGAACTGAAAAACGCCCAACTTGGACCTGGAACGAACGCCGCGCACTTGACTTACCTCGGCGATGCGACATTAGGTAAGCAGGTCAACATCGGCGCTGGAACCATCACCGTCAACTACGACGGACGCAACAAACACCGCACCACGATTGGCGATCGGACCAAAATCGGGGCTAATAATTCGCTGGTTGCGCCCTTAACAATTGGCAATGATGTGACGACGGCGGCGGGTTCCACGATCGTGGAAGATGTGCCGGATGATTGT
>JANMIS010000854.1:0-1495 GCA_031375925.1 Synechococcales cyanobacterium OTE_70_concoct_197_sub | reverse complement strand
GCCGCTGCTGCCGATCGTGATTGAGCCGTAACTACCCGTGACACTCGTCCCGACCGAGCCTGAGGCGCTACCCGAGACTCCAGCGACCACCCCGGTAACCGTTTTGGTATCGCCGCTATCGACATCGAGATCGTTGGTTAGCACGTTGCCTGTCGGATTCGATCCAGCGGTCCCATTGGAAACTCCACCCGCTTCCATGGCGATCAAGTTGTCGATGGTCGGGGTCGGAGCGTCATTGGCACCGCTGATGGTGATGGTGATTTGGGTACTAACGGGGGCACCCGAAGAGTCCTCGAGCGTATAGGTAAAGGTATCGGTGATCGTTTGACCGCTGGTTCTCAGGGCTTGAACGATCGCATTGTTGTTGTCGACCGAGTACGTGTAGGAACCATTGCTAGCGATCAGAATCGATCCGTAGGTGCCATTGACCGACGCACCGACGCTACCCGAGGCGGATGCCTGGACACCCGCAGCGATTCCGACGACAGAAAGCGTATCGCCTGTGTCCACATCGGTGTCATTCGTTAAAACGTTGCCAGTTGGGTTGCTACCGGATGTCGCGTTGTTGTAACCACCCGCTTCGCTTGAATTCGCGGTATCAGGATTGGCAACTGCGGAATCGTTAACTCCCGAGACGGTAATGCGTCCGATCGCGGATTGCGAGGAAAAGGGGGTTGAGCCCCCGTTTGAACTGCTGTTTAGATAAAATGGCGAGCCGGTTCCCGAGGGAGTCCCGCTCGTTCGATCCCATGCGCGGAAGTTGAATTCGGCGGTCTCGCCGTTTTGACCGTCTGGCAGATAACGAACGATGGCGTTATCCGAAAGCAACAGAGCGTTTGCATTCGAAACGGCCCCAAAGCTAGTCCAAGTTGTTCCGCTGTTGACACTGTATTGCCAAGTCCCATTCCCGGTCAGTCCGGTAACAGCGACTCCTTGAACAGCTCCTGCGTCAACATCTCCCCATGCCGTGCTTGAGAGTAGCGACGTGATCGAAGTAGAGGTCGAGGGGGCATCTTCGTTGGTAGAAGGCAGACCGACAACGAGAGCATCGGTGATCGTAGGAGCATCATTGACACTCGACACAACGATCTGCGCTGTGGCATTGTTGCTGGAGAACGGGGTGGTTCCGCCACTGGATGCGGTGGTCGCGTAACCCGGTGTTCCATTGACGGACGCTGTACCGCTGGTTTGATCCCATGCTTTGTAACCAAAGGTGGCCGTTTCACCGTTGTTGTTGTCGGGAATGTAGCGGACTTGCGAAGTCGATGTGATCAGTAACGCATTGGTGGACGAAACGGCACCGAAATTGGTCCATGTCGTGCCATCGGTCGAGTACTGCCAAGTTCCATTGCCGGTGACGCTGGTGATAGCCAACCCGCTGGACGGAGTCGTATCGACATCGGCCCAAGTTGAACCGGCCAGAATGGCCGAAGCCAATGTTCCGGACGAAGTCGTGTTTTCGTTTGTGGTGGTGAGCGTGTGGGTGTATGCGTTG
>JANMIS010000295.1:0-3699 GCA_031375925.1 Synechococcales cyanobacterium OTE_70_concoct_197_sub | reverse complement strand
CCACCGCTGTCGAAATATTAAACGTATCCGCCCCATCTCCGCCCGTCCCACAGGTGTCTACCAAAGGCGCATCATGAACCTGCTTCGTTCCTGATGATAGCGACTTCAACACCTGCGCCATCCCCGCCAGCTCAACGCCAGAGAAACCTTTCCCATTTAGCGCAACCAAAATCGCTCCTGATAATAGTGGATCGATCGACTCTGCCAACCAGCCCTGCATCAGCAAACTCGCCTGCTCCACTTGCAGAGATTCCCCTGCCACAATCTGCCGCAGTAAAACGGTCCAATCCTGCTGAGCGAGGTCTTCGGGTGAAAGCAGCGCTTGAGACATCACGGTTTCCATCATAAAAAAACTCCTTCAAAAACTCATGTCCCCCCAGAATTGGGGGTTAGGGGGCCTGCTTCGACTGCGCCTGATAGATATAAAAGTTACCAAATACTCCCACCGTTTCCAAGTCATAGCCCGTCGGAATCGGCACCAAAGAGAGCAATGGCATCGCCCCTTCGGGCAAAATAGATCGCAACGAAAGCTGGGTCTGATAGCGACTAAAGAAAAAATAATCCTTGCGCTGAGTGTTTTTGCGAATCATTTCCTTCACTGAACTCTGGTTTTCATCCAAAAACCGAGGACAGTCTTTCCCAAATCCCATGGGCACCCGCGCGCAAAGTTCCGTCTTCATCTGTCCTAATGCATAGGTCTCAAATTCCTCGGGACCGGGATTGGTGGAGGCCATGAGCGCCCCTAATGCACCGACGCCGATCGTCAACCCCAGACCCCAAAAACATCCTTTCATAGGTCAAATCCTGCCGCGCATTTTGACACCTGACTGCACATGACTCTAAGGGTATCAGCAAAAACGCAGATCCTTTTTTGCCGCAAACCCACAAAAAACTTTAGTAAAGCATTCCAAAAGTCTAGGCATTGCGCTATATTAGTTAAAAGCGTCACGGCGGGCGTCGCCAAGTGGTTAAGGCAGCGGTTTGTGGTACCGCCATTCGGGGGTTCAAGTCCCCTCGTTCGCCCTTAGAGACACGTTTATAATTTCTAAAAAGGGGTCAGGCAGCAGTCTGGCCCCTTTTTAGGGCTTACTTCTCATTTTTAGTCCCCAATACTTAATTTTATTATCGTCAGCAGACTGCCCTGTAACAACTTGTAACGTATACTGTGAACAAGCTGAACTCTCTCCCGCAAGGGAAGGAATCAGCGGTTTTGGCGATAAAAGACGCCCTTTATTAAACATTTTTACCTAACTTCATGGTCTTAATGAGCATCTCACGGCCTTCCTTATAGAATCCATGAGATGATGAACGAGCCTTTTTTGCTAACTTTCCCCACTGGATTGGAATGCTGCAATTGCCTGAATCCCCGCGTGTGAAAAAATCCTTAGCGTCTGTCGAGACTGCTTACGAATCCTGCCGTCAGGTCACCGCAGACTTTGCCAAGAGTTTTTACCTCTCTACTATGCTCATGTCCGCTGAAAAGCGCCGTGCAATCTGGGCTATTTACGTCTGGTGTCGTCGGACCGATGAGCTGGTAGACGGGGCTGAGGCGGCCAACACCACTAATGCGACCCTAGATGAATGGGGCGATCGTCTCGACCATCTGTTCGCAGGTAAGCCTCAAGATGATTTTGATGTCGCTTTAGTGGACACGCTAGAGCGATACAGTTTAGATATCCAGCCATTCCGCGACATGATCGAGGGGCAGCGCATGGATCTCTATCGCAATCGGTACGAGACCTACGAAGAGCTTGAACTCTATTGCTATCGTGTTGCGGGGACCGTGGGTTTAATGTCTACGGCCATCATGGGCATCGACGAGTCGAACCTGAGCGCGCCTTGGAATCGAAATCAATTGCCCTACCTGCCTGAAAAGGAAGCGGTGGCGTTGGGGATTGCGAATCAGCTCACCAATATTTTGCGAGATGTGGGCGAGGATCGAGCTAGAGGGCGAATTTATTTGCCTATGGAGGACCTCGCTCGGTTTAATTATACAGAGAAAGATTTAATGAATGGTGTTGTGGACGATCGGTGGCGAGCTTTGATGAAGTTTCAAATCGATCGGGCACGTCAGGCATTTGTAGAAGCTGAGCGCGGAATTTCGTTCTTGAATGAGGATGCCCGCTGGCCTGTATGGGCAGCTTCCATGACCTATAGCTGGATTTTGGGTTCGATCGAGCGTAATGGCTACGATGTCTTTAGTCAGCGTGCTTACGTTTCAACGAGACGGAAACTGCTGGCGCTACCTGTGGCGTTGATCAGAGCGAAGGTGCTTTAATCCGGATTGGCCCTCACCCCAGCCCTCTCCCAAGTGTGGGAGAGGGAGCCAGAAACATTTAAAACCCCGCGAGTCTCACGAGTCTCGCGGGGTTTTGCTTTCAGAACCCCCAGAATTGGGGGCTGGGGGCCATCCGAGGTTTTGATAGAGTTTAGGACCTTACCCCGATCGCGAACCTCTGTGGCAACAGCAACTCCAGATCCAATCCAGAAGCCACCTGCACCAAAGCTTCAACATCTTCCGGATCCGACAGATAAGGCAACGTCCCCAATACCTGAAGTCCCGTTAAGGTTTCGATCAAATCCTGGCTAGCCCAATTTTCTAATTCATCGTCGCTACAAGGTGTGATGCAACTGCGGACAATGCCCTGAACCCGAAGATTCGATCGCTCCGCTAGAGCCACATTAGCCACCACCTGCCCGATCGCCCCGAGTTTGACCGGAACCACCAACACCACAGGCACCCGCCAATCTGCCGCCAAATCCGCCACCGTCGTTTGCCCCGTCACAGGGGATCCGAGTCCGCCTAAGCCTTCAATCAAAACCCAATCGTAGCGACGACTGAGATCTTGGTAAGTCTTCCAAGCGACTTCGATCGGCACAGCCTTTCCTTCAGCAGCAGCGGCGATCGGTGGGGCCAGCGGCGCAGTGAAATACACGGGATTGAGTTCTTCGGGCGTTTGCTTCAGGTTGAATACCCGCTGATATAGCTCCCGATCGCCCTCGCCCGACTGAAACGGCTTCAGAATGGCAACGGTGCGATTCGCCAGAGGTGAGGCTTCACCAACGGATTGGTACTTAGTTAAATAGGCGTAAAGCGCTGAAACGAGGACAGTCTTTCCCGCATCTGTATCGGTTCCGACAATCAGAATTGAAGTCATTGTTTAATGCCGAGGTTTAAATGCCGAGCTTAGGGACCGAGCTTAGGGACCGATCGTTGATTAACGAATTTCTACAGACAAGGTGTAGTCTGCTGGTCCATTGGTCACAATTTCAATTTGATAATCGCCGCCGACCGCTAGCTGTGCGCTCCAAGACGTGAGATTTTTGGCATCGGGCAAGGGATTACCAGATGAATCCAAGACATTCATCTTTGCACCTTGAATGGTGAGTGACATCTGTTGAGATGCTTGTGCACCCACCACATAGCGACGGCCCTGTTTTCCATCTGCTCTATCAGAGACTACTTTTAGAACTTTCCCCGGATCAAAGATAATTCGATCGACTCTATCGTTGGATGGCGAAGGGATCGGCGTGAGCGTGGGGCTTGGTGTAGGGGTCGGCGCGACAGGATCTGAAAGTTTTAAGTCCAGGGTAAAGTCAGCTTTTGATAGCCCTTTAATCGGTGTCAACTGAACGCCATATTCCCCCGTGAACGGCAATTCTCCTTCCCAGTTTGTGGTGCGTCTTGCCCGATCGCTG
>JANMIS010000773.1:0-1830 GCA_031375925.1 Synechococcales cyanobacterium OTE_70_concoct_197_sub | reverse complement strand
GACCCTGCGTCATTTTCGCCGCCGCATCGGTCCACTGCTGCAGCAGGCGGATCAGGCGATCGCGGCTCGTGGTGGAAAGCGACTGCGGCCTTGCTTGCTGTTATTAGCCGCCAAAGCAGCGGGTGGGGCTACGGAGGAATCGATTCGGTTGAGTACCGTGGTCGAGTTGGTACATACGGCGACTCTCGTTCACGACGACATTCTGGACGAAGCTCTTGTGCGACGCCATAAGGAAACTGTCCACAGAAAATGGTCCGTCCCAGCAAGCGTCTTGGTTGGTGATTGGTTATTCACTCACGCCTACGGTCTGGCGAACAAAGGCACGTCGACCATTCCAGGCCGTTGGATCGCCGACGCAGCAAAGCAAGTTTGCGAAGGTGAGATCATGCAAGGCTGCAGTATTAAGCATTTCGAGCTTGAAATCCCAGATTACATGAAGTTGTTGGACGCCAAGACGGGTGCCCTCTGTGCTGTAAGCTGTTCGCTCGGCGCCTGGAGTGCCGGGGCCGATGAATCGGTTTGCCATCGGATGCAACAGTACGGTTTGAAGTTGGGAACAGCATTCCAAGTGTTCGATGATTGGCTCGATGTCTGGGGTCAAGCAGACAGCGCGGGCAAGACCCTTGGTACGGACTTGGTTAATTTCAAGCCGACGCTGCCAGCGATAAGAACACTTGAGCGGATGTTCCCTAAAGCCCGGCTAGCATTGATTGAGCGGCTGAATGCAGGTGATACGACTGCGACGCAGGAACTGCGGAAAGCGATGGATGCTTGCGACGCGTCGGAGTTCACACTTGCATTCGCCAAATCGCTCATTGTTGAGGCTCTAAGCCATTTAGAGTGCTTGCCCACGAATGTTGCGGTTGAATCACTACGGAACCTAGCACTAGCGGCAGTAAGTCGTCGCGGTTGATGCGTCTTGGGTCCTATTGAAGATGCTCAGGCCGGTAGCCTTTGGACTAACTCCTGAGCAAGCCTTTATTTGCTTCACCTGCATCGCAAGTGAGCACGCCAATAGTGCACCGTTTTTGCGACGCACGTGATGACATTCTTAATCTCTTTTCGCACTCTAAAATTCGGCCCGGCGGGCAAAAACAACGTCATCCTCTCACGGCGAACCATCACGTTTTCCACCATGATCGCGCGCATGAGCCAGACTGCCATGGCTTCATCGTCGCATTCAACACCGACCCAACCAAGTGTCTCCGCTCGCGTCGTTGACAGACCTGTTACCATTTCGATACCACGTCGGATTTCACAAACGACCAGCTCATAGGCAGGCAGATTCTCTTTGGCCTGCTCCGCCGTGATCGCCTCGAGCAATCGCCCCCGGTGCGGTGGTCCGCCAGCCATCGCCAGATCACAAAAGCTGGTCCATATTTCATCCCACGCCACGACACCAAAGTTGTCGGTGTCTATTGAAGCCGAGCCCATCGAGTTGGCACTGACCTCTTCCAGCCGACCGCGATACTCAGATGGCAACACCGAGTCCACTCGCCGATCGATCTCAGCCAGCGCATTGGCAACCTTACAATCTGTCTCATGGTCGCTCTTGGAATGGACTAAGAAGTAACGTTCGCTCGATCTGGCCGACAACGCATCCAGATAAATTCCCATCGCAACATGGTACCAACTTGAATCCTCAAGAAGTCGAATGGGACAAGGGCTCTCATTGGACAATCTATTCCATTGCCAAGCGTAGTCGCATGGCTCCGATGAAAGTTCAAGTCCATGGAGTGCGCCTAATTCTTGGATCGCCCGAGCCGCTTGTTCCGAACTCATTCGCCACGCTATCAACGAGACACTCTGCACGCCGACTGAATCCATCCG
>JANMIS010000740.1:0-4404 GCA_031375925.1 Synechococcales cyanobacterium OTE_70_concoct_197_sub | reverse complement strand
TTTTGGGCTTGGAGAGATCGCCACAGATCCCCGCCCGTAATATCGCCATTGAGCAATTGCTGGTAGCAGCGCACAACTTGATGGAGTTCGTGGGGTGTTTCATTCACAAACTCAATGCGGAAGTTGATTGCGCCACGATCGATTAACCGTTTTGCATGTTCGCCGCCTGTTTGGACTACGCCGTTAAATAAAGTATTGCGACAACCTGCATCTGCCTTGAGAATATGCACCGTTCCCGTCCGATCGCGCAACGTCACCGAATGCCGATCGCAGGGCCTCCCGCAATTGGTATAGTCTGTACCTTCTGATAAAAACGCACAAAACACGCAATGTTCCATATGAAACATTGGCATATGTTGATGCAGTGTAATTTCAAACCATTCTGGCGGCGTACTGTCTAGGAGCGATTCCAATTGCTGAATATTCAAATCGTAGGATGCAGTGAGCCGATCGAACTTCGCAATATTTTTAAAGTACTTCGCCGTCAACGCATTGGCAATATTTAATGAAAAATCACCAATCAGTTTCGGATTGCCCAATGCTTTTAAGTTCTCTTCATCGCTGAAGTATTTCAAATGATCGTAATTACGAACCAAATAACCATCCGCCCTGCATTTCGTCACCTGTTCTAAAATCCAATTCTCCCCAGATTTCATAATGCGGGGCGGCGCAACGTAAATTTCGGGAGCATGGGCCGCTTGGCGTACCAATTGAACCGCTTCAACATAATCACGCGGATCTTCAAATTCACAATAAATGGTTTTAATCCCCAATTTGATCACTGCTGGCACCTGATCAAGTTCCCGGACTAAAACAATCAGGTTTGGTTCTGCCAGATTCACGCTATTTTCAGAACCCCCAGAATTGGGGGCAGGGGGCCTCTCCGGCAACAAATCCGCCACTTTCGCATTCTCATTTAATTGCCAACGCAAAGGCTGCGATCGGACCTCATCCAGTTTCTCCACCAATTCCCGACGAATGCGATTCAATTCACTCACGGGCACCATGATTGGGTCTGTAATAGTTACTTTCAAATCACCTAATACAAACGCAGTATTTCCTAATCGACCTAATTGATCCCGCAACCGATCGCTATCCAAAGGTTTAGAATGCGCTTCGACGCAGGGCATTTGAGACTCCGCCTGCACCACATGGCCCGAGGCATCCCGAGCGATCACGACCAACAGCTCACTGATCGCACCATGCACTTCTAAATCCAAAGGTCTTTGATGTTTATTGGGACTGTCGTAACTTTGCCGAACCCGCTTGTCTAATTCCGGGTCGCTGGTTTTCCAAATTCGATCGCCCACACTAATCCGAGATAAATTCAGAGCATCACGCCCAAAGGTCAACCAGGTTTCCCCCCGACGCAGATCAACGGTATAAACCCGCCCGCCTTCCTCACGCTGATCGGGATGACCCGCATCAAAGACCACGCCATCACCGGGTTTGACAGGGGCTTGGGTTCGCAATACCACCTGCACATTATTGAATTTATCGGGCTTCACCTCAGCCACTGTTCCCAAATACACGCCGCGCTTTTTCCCAAACCTCGCATGGGCTAATTCTTGATTGTTAATGCCCTTAAACCAACCTGTATACAATCCCCGCGAAAAAGCCATTTCCAAGTCATACCGATCGCCCGAACTCACCTTATAGTTTTGACCCAAATCCTTGGCAATCCGATCGATCGCCTGACGATAGACTCGGGTTACGTTTGCAACATATTCTGGTGATTTCAATCGACCTTCAATTTTTAAACAAGTCACCCCAGATTGAATGAGTTCGGGTAATACATCCAAACCTGACAAATCCTGGGGACTGAGCAAATATTGCCGATCGCCCAACTCCACTTCCTCGCCATCACAAACCAATTCGTAAGGCATGCGACAAGCTTGAGCGCATTCCCCGCGATTAGCCGATCGTCCCCCCAGCGATTCACTGGTCAAACATTGCCCCGAATAAGCTACACACAGCGCGCCATGGACAAACACCTCTAAGGGCATTTCGCAGGAGGTTTTGATCTGAGATTGTATTTTATTAATTTCCTGAATCGAACATTCCCGTGCTAACACCACCAACTGACATCCCAACGCCGCTGCAAATTCCACGCCCGCCGCACTCGTCACCGTCATCTGCGTCGAAGCATGAATTGGGAAGTCCGGCGAAATATGCCGAATCAAATTGCAAATGCCCACGTCCTGCACGATCGCCGCATCTACTCCCGCCGCCACAATGCTGCGAATGTAATATTCCGCCGATCGCAGTTCATCTTGAAAAATCAGCGTATTTAACGTCACATAACCCTTCACGCCCCGCTGATGCAAAAACGCCATTAACGCAGGCAAATCCGCCTCTGTAAAATTTTCCGATCGCATTCGAGCATTAAACCGATCGAGTCCAAAATAAATCGCATCAGCCCCATTCTCTACCGCCGCCCTTGCGCAGTCCCAGTTGCCTGCTGGAGCCAGCAGATCCGGCAAGGCTTTAAGCACTGCTGGCGAAGTCTGAAGGTCCACACTTGCTAAATTAGACACGTCAGAGGAGTTCATGGGGTAATTCAGAATTTTGGCTCTCCCACTCTATCGGAAAAAATGGGACATTATTCACAACATCTTCTGACCTCTCACGATAAAAAGCTGAAA
Source organism: Synechococcales cyanobacterium OTE_70_concoct_197_sub (assembly GCA_031375925.1). Lineage (GTDB taxonomy): Bacteria > Cyanobacteriota > Cyanobacteriia > Leptolyngbyales > Leptolyngbyaceae > JAAFJU01. The sequence continues at coordinate 1,759 of JANMIS010000740.1, read as the reverse complement.
TTTCTATGGGATCTCTAAGAAAGTAAAATTTATACCAGACCAAGATCCTTAGGACTTGTTACCATCTGTGTAAAATCAAAAAATCTTGTGAAAATATTCCCGAGTCGCAAAATCCCATGAGCCAAGAGCATCCTCAAGCGCATCCTACTGTTAGCATCTCAATCCCCGTGTTCAATAGCTCTCGCTACCTCCCTGAGACGCTGGATTCTATTTTGAATCAAACTTTCCAAGACTTTGAGATTGTGATTACTGATGGCCGATCGACTGACACCACGCCGGATATTTGCAGAGAGTATGCTGCTCGGGATAGCCGCATTCATTACTATCGATCGGAAGAGAACTACGGACCAGGTTGGAACTATAACCAAGGCTTCGATCGGGCCACAGGAAAGTACTTTAAATGGCAGGCCCATGACGATCTGCTCGCCCCTGATTTTTTAGAAAAATGTGTTGCTGTTTTAGAATCGGACCCGACCATTGCCCTCTGTCACTGCTATGCGATTCATGTGGATGACAATGGCAACAAACTCAGTAGCAGCCCAGAATACAGCCATCTTAAAAGTGACCACCCCCGTCCCTCTGCTAGGCTTCGAGCGCTTCTTAAGATTGCAAATGACTGCGGCTGTGAAATTTTTGGACTGATTCGCATGAGCATCTTGCAGCAGGCTCCTCGACAAGGTTCCTATGCCCATGCTGACTTCATTTTTGTCTGTCGGATTGCAATGTATGGCCGCTTCCATCAAATTACCGAACCGCTGTTCAAATACCGGATGCATACCGCCCAGGCCATGCAAACCCTGCCTACAAACCTGAAGGGTCGTCGTCGCCTGCTGCCATTCACAGGTCCACTTCCTCCAACCGACTGGTGGGATCCCAGCAAAAAAGGCAAAGTTGACTTTCCCACTTGGCGTTTCTATTGGCTACAAACGAGCTTCATTGTTCGACACTCCATGCCGATGAGCGAAAAGGTTAAGTGCCATGGCGTTCTAATCGAACGACTATTTATGGGTAAGGATTTTGTTCGACTCGCGATCGACTGCCTCCTTGCGATCGAAACCCGCCTGCTTAGAACCCGCACGATCGCCTAGAGCATTTTGGGGCGGGTGAATTTGTCCATGAAATAAAATTTGTATAAATCTGATAGTGATATCTTAATAAAGTTTATCTTTAAAAGAGAAAACTGAGATGAAAACGTATCACTATATGTGTGTAAGAATGTTAAGTCAATTAAGATTGATTGCGCTAGGTATAGCCAATGGGAACCCTAAGAAATATCAGTTATCAGCCAACTGAAGCCAATTGTAATTCTGTTGCACGCCAAAAAGCGCCGATAGTGAGTATTGGCATTCCCGTTTATAACAGCGAAAAATATCTTGAGGAAACCCTTGAATCTCTTCTTGCACAGAGTTTCCATGATTTTGAGATCATTATTTCTGACAATGGTTCTACAGATTCGACTCAAGCCATCAGCTTAGCCTACGCGGAAAGAGACGATCGGATCCGATACTATTGGTCTGCAACGAGCGACGGCCCAGGATGGAACTACAATCGAGTGTTTGACCTTGCAAGGGGAAAATATTTTAAATGGCAAGCCCATGACGATCTGTTAACTCCTGACTTTTTAGAAAAATGCGTAGCGGTCTTAGAGCAGCAGCCTGACATTGTTTTGTGCCACTGTTACAGCAATCAAATTGACAACCAGGGTAAGGTACTGGCTTCTAATTTGACCCACCTCGAAACTGACAATCCCCGCACCGCT
>JANMIS010000704.1:0-5600 GCA_031375925.1 Synechococcales cyanobacterium OTE_70_concoct_197_sub | reverse complement strand
AAATTACAGATCTGGAAGATGCGGCGGCTGATTATCTGGAAAGTTTTCGACGGCTGCGGGAATGGGGCGATTACTTTGTGATTAACGTTAGTTCGCCGAATACACCGGGACTCCGATCGCTTCAAAGTGTCGAGCAATTGGCCCCGATTTTTGCCGCGCTCAATGAAGAGAATGTTAGCCACAAACCCATTTTGGTCAAAATTGCCCCAGATTTGATCGATGACGACATTTTGGCGGTGGTGGATCTCGCTCGTCAATCCGGACTCGCGGGCATTATTGCGACCAACACCACCATTCGTCGCGATGGACTTAAAACTCAGGTGCTGGCTCGGACGGGAAATCCGATCGCAGATGAAGCCGGGGGAATCAGCGGTGCGCCTGTGCGATCGAGGTCAACGGAGGTGATTCGGTTGATTTATCGCCATACAGGGGGAGAGTTTCCGATCGTGGGTGTAGGGGGCATTTTTAATGCGGACGATGCCTGGGAAAAAATTACGGCAGGAGCTAGTCTGCTTCAGGTTTATACGGGATGGATTTATGAAGGGCCTGCAATGGTTCAACGAATTCTGTCGGGGTTAGTCGATCGGCTGGATGCAGCAGGATTAGACACTTTAGATCAGGCGGTTGGGCTAAAATGCACCGATTTGACGGCTTCTTCGCCTTTGAAGGCTTAAGGTTTCCCAACCAAATCCACATCCGGCTCTTTCTCTAGACTCTCCGTTGTCGATCGAGAAAACTTCAATCCGATCGACTCCCGCTGATTAATTAAATAAATGCTCACCAATGTCAACGACACGCCAAACCATTGAAATGGTTCCAACGTTTCATCTAAAAAGAAATTTCCAAACACTAATGCAAACACCGGAGTCAAAAACGTCAACGAACTCAAGCTGGTCAGATTGCCCCTCGATGCAAAGTAGAAAAACAACCCATAGGACACCGCACTCCCGAACACCGTCGAATAAATCAACGCCCCCCACTCCGCCGGAACCAAATGACTCCACTGTTCCGTTTCGAAATTCGCCGACAGCGCAAACAGCGGCAACCCACCCAAAATCATATGCCAGCCCGTCGCCACAATAGGATCCACATGACGGGAAACAAACCTCACCATCACCGTTCCGATCGCCATAGCCAACGCTGCCATCAGCATCAACCACTGCCCATTGTCAAACAAGCTTGGGTCTAGCAAGTTGTAGGGCATCGTCACCCCCGCAGAATCACTCGCCGTATCAAGCGTGAAAGCAAACACCTGATTAAACAGCCCCAGCAGCCAGTCCTTCGGCAGCCCCAACAGCCCAATTCCCAGCACTCCAACGGCCAAGCCCAGCCACCCAATCCACCCAATCAACTCCCCAAACAATACCCGCGCCAACACCGCCACCGCCAACGGCTGCGAATCAATCATCACCGAACCCAACCCCGCCCCCGTCCTTACTAACCCCTGCGCCAAAAAGCCCTGAAACACCGCCCCATCCACCAATGCAAACCCCACAATCCAAGCCCAAGCCTGCCAAGTCTTCGGCTGCGGCAAGCCCGCGATCGTCGCCGCCCCCAGCACCAGCATCCCCGCAGGCACCAACCGGAACCCCGCTAAAAAGTAAGGGGTCGTATCCTGAATGGTCCCCTTCATCGCCACCATTGCCGTTCCCCAAAAGAAAAATGGTGCAATTAGTAACAGCTTGGATAAGAGAGGCGATCGTAAAAGAGGCAAATCAAAAGTCGGCAACGTTTTCACAGGCAGGGTTTCCATGGCAGGGCAAGTTAGCAGATTGAGTACGAGATTAAGAATGTGGGATGGTGAAGTTATGTATAGTGTATAGATATGTGAAGGAAACTTCTCACTATTGTACAGATAGTCCCGTACCGCAGGCGCGCCATGTTTCCCTTTCGTCCCCGATATAAAAAACAAATTGCTCACATCGAAATCGTAGGCGCGATTGCATCCGGCACTCGAAAGCGGGTGTTGGCGGCATTGAAGCAAGTTGAGGAGCGCAAATTTCCCGCGCTGCTGCTGCGGATTGATAGCCCTGGCGGGACCGTGGGCGACTCCTTTGAGATTTATTCGGCGCTAAAACGACTTCAGGAAAAATGTCACATTGTCGCGAGTTACGGCAATATTTCCGCCTCGGGGGGCGTTTTTATTGGGGCGGCGGCTCGTCATGTGGTTGCGAATCCCGGCACGATTACGGGCAGTATTGGGGTCATTTTGCGAGGAAATAACCTAGAACGGCTGCTCGATCGGGTTGGCGTTTCGTTTAAAGTGATCAAATCTGGCCCTTATAAGGATATTTTGTCCTTCGATCGGCAGCTAACGGCTCCTGAAGAGCAGATTTTGCAAGATTTGATTGATAGTAGCTATGCGCAATTTGTAGGCGTTGTAGCGGAAGGGCGAAAGCTCGAAGTCGATGCGGTGAAGCAGTTTGCCGATGGGCGGATTTTTACAGGCGAACAAGCGCTGAAACTGGGACCCGTCGATCGCCTCGGCACCGAAGAAGATGCTAGACGCTGGGCCGCAGAACTCGCAGGTTTGGATCCAGAGAAAGCACGAACCTTTACCTTTGAAGAACCCAAACCCCTGCTCAGTAAAATCACCGGATCCCAATCCAACCCTATCGCCCAATCCCTAGGCCAGCTTCCAGGCGTACAGTCCGGCATCAACTGGCTGGAGTTTGAACTTGAAACCCAAGGAATGCCCCTCTGGCTTTATCGGCCTTAATTCTTACTCCCAGAATTGGGGGCTAGGGGGCCTCCGGATTTGTAGATTCCCGGTGGGATTTCCAACTTCGCATTATTATTAACTAGCTGATTTAATATTTTCTGGAGTACCTAAACGTGCAGTGGCGAGTTCGGGCGATTCGGGGTGCAACCACCGTCCCCGTGAATACCAAAGAGGCGATCGCACAGGCGGTCACGGAGTTGCTCGACGAGCTAGAAACTCACAATACAATTGATCTCTCTGAAATCATTAGTGTCACATTTTCGGTTACACACGATTTGGATGCGATCTTTCCGGCTGCGATCGCCAGGTCTCGCCCCGGTTGGGACCAGATTCCCCTAGTAGACTTTCAGCACATGTCCGTTTCCGGGAGTCTAGAGCGCTGTATTCGTCTGCTTCTGCACTTCAATACGCCCGAAGCCAGCCCAAAAATTCACCATCCTTACCTCCGTCAAGCCATGCACCTACGGCCCGACTTAGCCTTGACCACGCCGATCTCTTCATGATGGCGTCAATTCATGGAATAATGTTTTCCCGGTAGGCGAGTGAAGTCTTGCAGCTAGCTAATTTTTGAGGACGTTATGACTGACGAACAAATTTTTGACAAAGTAAAAAGCATTGTCGTGGACCAGCTCAGCGTAGAAGCGGACAAGGTTGTCCCTTCTGCCAACTTCCAGAACGATCTGGGGGCTGACTCCTTGGATACGGTGGAATTGGTAATGGCGCTTGAAGAAGAATTTGATGTTGAAATTCCAGACGAAGCGGCTGAGACGATTACTACGATTCAAGCGGCTGTAGATTTCATCAAAGCGAAGTCTGCCTAAGCTTTGTATAACGGTCTAAGTTCTCCTGACTGTCTAAGTTCTCCTGACTGTGACCCATCCTGACCATCTTCTAGTTTTTCCGCATTGGTAATCATGACAAACCCTGGACATAAACGTGTTGTAATTACGGGTCTCGGTGCGATCACGCCGATCGGAAACACCCTGGAAGAGTATTGGGAAGGGTTGATGTCGGGGCGAAATGGCATCGGCAAAATTACATTGTTTGATGCATCGGCGCATGACTGTCACATTGCCGCAGAAGTTAAAGGATTTGATGCAGCGGCCTACATGCCTCCCAAGGAAGCAAAGCGCATGGATCGCTTTGTGCAGTTTGCTGTGGCCGCGAGTAAGCAAGCTGTGGCGGATGCAAAGCTAGAAATTACCGACCTGAATGCAGAGCAAATCGGCGTCTTGATCGGAACGGGCATCGGCGGGCTGAAAGTCCTGGAAGATCAGCATGAAGTCTACCGAACCAAAGGACCCGATCGCTGTAGTCCTTTTATGATTCCGATGATGATCGCCAACATGGCCGCTGGGGTCACCGCGATTCAACTGGGTGCCAAGGGGCCAAACTCCTGTGTCGTGACGGCTTGTGCGGCGGGATCGAATGCGATCGGGGATGCCTTCCGTCTCGTGCGGGGCGGCTATGCCCAGGCGATGGTTTGCGGTGGCACAGAAGCGGCTGTCACGCCCTTGTCTGTTGCAGGCTTCGTGGCCTGTCGCGCCGCTGCCACCAACCGTAATGACGACCCATCCCACGCCAGCCGCCCATTTGATAAGGATCGCAGCGGGTTTGTGTTAGGCGAGGGTGCGGGCGTGTTGGTGATTGAAGAAATGGATCATGCGATCGCACGGGGCGCCAGAATCTATGCCGAAATCGTTGGCTATGGTGCGACCTGCGACGCTTACCACATGACGGGCCAGACACCCGGCGGTGCAGATGCAGCACGAGCCATGTCTCTTGCGATGAAAGATGGTGGCATCAGTCCTGAAGAAGTGAGCTACATCAATGCCCACGGCACCAGCACACCCATCAACGACCCGAACGAGACCAGCGCGATCAAGCTAGCCTTGGGCGACCATGCTTACAAAGTCACGATCAGTTCGACCAAATCCATGACGGGCCATCTACTCGGTGGCGCGGGTGGGATTGAAGGCGTGGCTTCGGTCATGGCGATTTATCACGATCGGGTTCCGCCTACGATCAACTTAGACAATCCCGACGAAGGCTGCGATTTAGATTACATTCCCCACAAGAGCCGTGAGCAAGTGGTGAATGTTGTACTGTCCAATTCCTTTGGTTTTGGCGGTCATAATGTGACGTTGGCGTTTAAGAAGTTTGTGCAATAGTTTGAATGACTATCGAAGTGGCGTTGTTGATATGAAGTATGGGCATACAATTCATCAGCGCTTAAACTACACTCATTCACGCTTCAATCACGGTTTCAATCCGACTTGCCAATCGATCGCCTCAATCATGCCTCGGCTGACAATCCACAAACGACAACGCCTCATCATCCAAATACCCCGCGATTGCCATCTCAACGATCGCCCAAACGGGATAATTCATCGCCGTTGCCCGTGACTCTAGGGCCGATCGAATCTTTTCCGGCAACCCTTCTAAGAATAGGTTAGCGAGTTCAGGCGAAAGATGTTCCGTAGTCACTATCTGAGTTTGCATCTTTGGTTAATCCCTCGCTGGAATTCTAACATTATAAGGTGGATCCAAAGCTTCGATAATAATGCTTTCCAACGCCGCCGATAAACCCATCCACTCTTCAAATCCTAGCTCATAAAAAGTAATCCTTGTATCTGCCACATTCAAACCTTCGATAGCCCAATGCAATCTTCAAAGGCGATCGACACCAAGTAGTTCAGAATTCTTAGAGCTTCTTGCTTGCTAACGTCAAACACTCTAATTCCTTTACTCTTCACTCACGGGCTTACTCGCCAGATTAAATGTCCGAAAATGCAATGCCTGCTGCTCAATCCAGCTGGCCAGACGATCGTAATCTCCATCGTCCATCCAAACCGAATAATTCATCGCTTTTGCCCAT
>JANMIS010000700.1:0-3746 GCA_031375925.1 Synechococcales cyanobacterium OTE_70_concoct_197_sub | reverse complement strand
TCATAAAATTCAGGATTTGTGTCGGAGTTTACAAGATCTCAACGTAATGTCTTAAGTTAAAATGCCAAATATTATCAACAGTTGCATATTCTTAAAATCATGAAAGCTTTTGTTACAGGGGGTTCGGGATTCATTGGCACTAATCTGATTCACCTTCTTCTCGAACAAGGCTTTGAAGTGCGATCGATGGTCCGTCCCAACCGATGCATTAGCCATCTCAAAACTTTGCCTGTAGAGCTTTCCTATACTGATCTCAATTCATCTCGTCTAGCATTTCACTTAGAAGGCTGTGATGTATTGTTTCACGTTGCTGCTCAGTATTCTTTATGGCAATCTGATAGAGAGCTACTGCACAAATCCAATGTTCTTGGCACTCGCAATCTCCTAGCCGCTGCCAAAACCGCTGGAATTCAACGTACCGTCTACACTAGCTCCGTTGCAGCGATCGGTCTCAACTCCACCACGCTCACCGACGAAACCCATCAGTCTTCGCCTGAAACTCTAATCGGCGCATACAAACAATCTAAATATTGGGCCGAACAAGAAGCCATTGAAGCCGCTCAATCCGGGCAAGATATCGTCATTGTTAATCCCACAAGTCCGATCGGACCTTGGGATGCAAAACCCACGCCAACAGGCGATATTATTTTGCGATTTCTCCGGGGTCAAATGCCCGCTTTTGTGGATACAGGATTAAATTTTGTCTCCGTCGAAGATGTGTGTTGGGGGCATTTACTGGCATTGCAAAAAGGAGTAGCAGGCGATCGTTACATCCTCGGCCACCAAAACCTAACGCTCAAAGACTTTTTGCAGAAACTGTCAGATTGCACAAACATTCCCGCACCCAAAGTTCAAATCCCCCATTGGATCCCACTTAGCGCCGCATGGATTGACGAAAAAGTTCTGACGCAATTTGGAAAAATCCCCAGCCTTGCGATCGACAGCGTTCGGATGTCAAAACAAAAAATGTATTACAGTTCAGAAAAAGCAATCACTAATTTAGGCTTACCGCAAACCAATCTAGAACAAGCGATCGACTCCACCGTGAAATGGTATCGCGATCGGGATTATTGCTAAGGGTTGATTACACACTTAAAATTTGTTCTGCTGTCAGGGTCAATGCTGGGAATGTGGGAGAAATAACCGTACTATCACCCGTAAATGTTTCAAATTTGTATAGACCTTCGACCAAAGTTCCGACCATGACCCACGATCGGTCGGGATCCACAATCCAATACTCAGGAATTAGCCGTTCCGCATATTCTGCCGCCTTTTCTTCGTAGTCCCGGATGCAAGATTTTCGGTCGGTAGTGGAGCTAGAAGCCACTTCCACCACCAACAACGGAGCAGGGCGATTAGCCCGCAATATCCGACCATCCTCACGAATAGCAGCCCTTGATTCATCGGAATGCACCATCAAATCTGGCTGCCTTGCCGTCGCCCTTGACGAACTCACACCAACTTGATGACCAATGATGAGGTTTCTTTCAGAGATTCCTAACCGTGCGAAGGCAAACATTAGAAAGACAGCAATTTGGGGATTTAAAGGATGTTCTGCACTCATTTCGACCAAAACTCCATCCACAAGTTCATACCGAGTATCTGTTCCATCGTCATAGTCCAGGTACTCCTCGATCGTCATTTTTCTATCAGTTGCAACTGTCATATGAAACCTCAAAACTGCTTCAAAAACCGCAAATCACTCGTATACAACCGACGAATATCATCAATCTGATGCATCACCATCGCCAACCGCTCCACCCCAAAGCCCGCCGCAAACCCCGTATAAATCTCCGGATCATAACCCACAGACTTCAGCACATTAGGATCCACCATCCCACAGCCCAAAATCTCCAACCAACGCCCCTTCCACATCACATCCACCTCAGCCGACGGCTCCGTGAACGGGAAAAAGCTCGGGCGAAATCTCACCTCAATCTCATCGCCCAACAACTCCTGCAAAAACACCTTAATCGTGCCCTTCAAGTCATTAAACGTCAGCCCCTCATCTACCGCCAAAATCTCAATCTGGTGAAACACCGCCGAATGAGTCGCATCCACCGTATCGCGGCGATAAACTCTTCCCGGCACCACAATCCGAATCGGGGGATCATTGTTTTCCATGTAACGCACCTGCACCGTTGAAGTATGGGTCCGCAACAAATTCCCATCAGGTAAAAACAGCGTATCCTGCATATCCCGTGCCGGGTGATCCGCCTGAAAATTCAATGCTTCAAAATTGTAATAGTCCGTCTCCATCTCCGGACCCTCCGTCACCAAGTACCCCAACCCCACAAAAATATCCAGCACATTATCAATGGTGCTATGCAGCGGATGGCGACGACCTTGGGGACGGTAAACCCCCGGCATCGTCACATCTAAGCGCTCCGCCTCTAACTGAACCCGAATCGCCTCTGCCTGAAGACGCTTCTTCGCATCATCAAGCTGGGTTTGAATCGCACTTTTCACCTCATTCGCCAAAGCCCCAAGCTTAGGCCGATCGGCAGGCTCAAGCTTACCCATTCCACTAAGCACTTGAGGAATCGGTCCCTTCTTCCCCAAATACTTCACCCGAAGCTGTTCCAGCGTATCGAGATCGTCGGTCGAGGCGATCAGTGCGATCGCTTCATGTTGGATTTGCTGTAATTGAGCTTCAAGTTCTGACATAACCGGGGAAAATAGGAGTGAACCGAAATTTAGCCTCTCTAGTCTAGAGGAAAACATCCGCCCTATGCGCCTTCTCATTAGTAACGATGACGGAATTTTTGCTTTGGGGGTCCGTACCCTCGCTAACACCCTCGCATCGGCGGGACATCAAGTTACCGTCGTCTGCCCCGATCGAGAACGATCGGCAACAGGCCACGGACTCACCCTCCACCAGCCCATTCGTGCCAACCTCGTCGAAGGAGTCTTCCACAAAAGCATCACCGCCTGGTCCTGCTCCGGAACCCCCGCTGATTGCGTCAAGCTCGCTCTTTGGTCCTTACTAGAGGAAAAACCCGATTTTGTCTTCTCCGGTATTAATCACGGCGCAAACCTCGGCACCGACGTGCTTTATTCCGGAACCGTCTCCGCTGCCATGGAAGGAATTATTGAAGGCATTCCCAGCGTCGCGTTTAGTTTGACCAGTTTTAGCGCACAAAATTTCCAACCCGCCGCGAACTACGCCCGAGATCTATTACAAAATCTCATCGATAATCCTCTCTCAACATTGTTTTTACTGAACGTTAATGTGCCACCTGTAGATGAAGCTGAAATCAAAGGTGCAAAAATCACTCGCCAAGGAATTAGACGGTACATTGAAGTTTTTGAAAAGCGCACCGATCCCCGTGGCAAAACTTACTATTGGCTTGCGGGAGAAGTGGTCGAAGAAATCGAAGACCCAGAGGGCGATCGGGATACCCCATCAGACGTTGAAACCATTCGAGACAACTACATCACCGTCACGCCACTGCAATATAATCTAACCAGTAAAAAAGAAATCCCTCGATTAAAATCTTGGCTCCATCCGGAAAGTTCTAAACAGACTTGAAAGAGGAAAATATAAACGATCGAAAGGGTGAATAATCATCTTTCGATCGGGCCTTTATCTAAGCCAATATTCATACCCCATGTCTCCCAATGGGACAGAAAATTATTCTTCTGTTGTTTCTTTTTTATGGTGAGGCTAAATCTTGAGAAAAACAGCAGAATCTAGCCGCTCTACGGATGACAAGAACCAAAGTGTTCATGCCAGAATACCGAGT
>JANMIS010000688.1:0-2565 GCA_031375925.1 Synechococcales cyanobacterium OTE_70_concoct_197_sub | reverse complement strand
TTTGATGCACGGGTTTATCATGAACGCTAGGTTTGATTTCAACTCAGGATCAAATCTAGGTCATCTGAGGTTTTGTCATGCCATTTAATTTCAATCAGCTTGCGAAGACGTTATCCTATTTTGAAGCCGTCCCCATCTTGAGCGACCTCCAACGTATGTTTCAACCAACCTCACCTCCACCGCAGCCCCAAATTATCCTCTCAAGCTCTGGTGAAAAAGTGCTGTTTGATTTCAGAACGCAGATTGATCTCGCTCAGACTTGGGGCGCAGTGGATGATGTGGTGATGGGTGGCGTGAGTGAAAGTGGGATGATGAAAACCATTGAAGGGGCGCTGTTCACAGGGAATGTCTCGACAGAGCAGTCCGGGGGATTTGTGTCGGTACGGACCCGGAATTTTCCCGAGCCGCTGGATTTGTCGGCTTATCAGGGGTTGGAACTGCGTCTAAAAGGCGATGGAAATCGATATAAGTTTTTCCTGCGATCGAGTCTGGGTTGGGATACCTTAGCCTATGCCTATGCGTTTGATACGGTGGCAGGGGATTGGCTGACGGTGCGGGTTCCGTTTGTGGAAATGGTGGCAGTGCAGCGGGCCAAGACCATTCCCAATGCGCCACCTGTCGATACGCGAAATCTTCGATCGTTTCAGTTAATGCTGAGTAAATTTGAATACAACGGTCAATTGAATCCCCGTTTTACAGCAGGGCGGTTTAGCCTGTCTGTCGAGTCGATTCGGGCCTACTAAGGAAGATTTTAAATTCGGGGAAAATCATTGGTATAGTGCTGTAGGTAAAGTTGTTGGAGAAGGTATGTCTGAACAAACTACGGGTGCTGATGCCATTGATGTGGCGATCGAGAAAGGAATTGACTTTGACGGGTCTCCCATTCCGACGGCGAAGTTGGAGCTATATAAAAGTGTGATGGCCCTCGAAGCAGGTCGTCAGCGCAGCGGAGTCTCCAATACCATGCGATCGAGGATTATTCGAATCGGTGCAAAACATATTCCCCAAGATGAACTCAATGCCAAGCTAGAGGCGGCAGGCTTTGCGCCATTGAAGGAGAAAGATGTAGCGTTTTTCTATGGACCTAAATAAAGTTAGTGAACATTCATTAGTGCCATTTGATACCTCAGTGGCTCCGTCGATCGATCTGTCTGTGAAAGTCGATCGGCGGGGTTCTGAGTTGCAAGTTATTTATCAAATGACAGGGGAGGCGGAGACGATCGCGTTGCCGTCTATTAATTTGTTTCCTGAACGCCGCACGGGGTTGTGGGAGATGACTTGTTTTGAGTTTTTTTTAGCGGTGCCGGGGACTGAGGGCTACTGGGAAATCAATCTTTCTCCAGCGGGCCATTGGAATGTATTTCGGCTAGATGGATATCGATCGGGATTCCGTGAGGAGAAAAGAATTGTGGAGCTTTTGGTGCAATTTCCGGTGCAATTTCCGGTGCAATGTGGACCCGCTCTTCCGGGTTTTTCGTTAAAGACGGTGTTTGATTTGAATTTATTAGGAATTGGGAATCGTGAGATTGATTTGTCGGTGACAGCGGTTATTGCTGAGGTGTCGGGTGCGGTGAGTTATTGGGCGTTGTGTCATCGGGGAAAGACGGCAGACTTTCATTTGCGGGATAGTTTTGTGATGACGTTAGGGATGTAACAATAGAAATCTTATTTTGTATTTGTCTCCGCTGTTTAGCGACACTGTCGCTTTCTAGCTCTATATTCGTCATTCATGATAAATTACTCTACCCGCCACCCCAATCGTGTCGGCTGCTCATATACCCGAGCCAAGGTCTGTAAATCTCGTGATGAAATTAACGGCGGATTTTTCACCTGAGAAAAATACATAATGTCCTCTGAGTTTGGACTGTGGCCCCAAAGCCCGATCGCATGACCGATTTCATGTCGAGCCACCGACAACATCACCCCATCTGCTTGCCCCGGCGCAAGCTCTATTGTCATTCGATGCTTCAATCGCTGCGTCGCGGATTCTACAAATACCTGATAGGTGGTTTGAGCCGATCGAAAACGGGGTAATGTTCCCGTTTTAGCATCAGGTTTCAGCCCGAGGCGCTTGGCTTCAATGCGAATATCAGCCGTCTCAGACGGAGAAACGATCACCAGAGGAAAGTAGCGCTGCCATTCTGCAACAGCCGCCTTCACTTGGGTCTGCCATCGATCGTCTCCCGATGGATCAAGAGCAACTTTCACCGGAAACTCCGACCAAACCAAGTAGCCCACCGATTTACGATCGACCTGATCAAAATAATCACCAGAAACAGGCTGTAACCGCTGCACCGCCTGGGTCAAAATCGCTGGAACTGGATGGGACTTCAGCGGGGGTGCTGTCGCCGCCAAACCCAATCTTCCCACCAAAAATAACGCCCCTAAAAAAACGATCGCCAACCCCAGCGATCGTCCGAGTTTTCGCCTCAACTGAGCGCTAAGTTGAGTGCTAAGTCGTCTATCCATCATGCTTTGAGACGGCTTAGAACGATCGTCAGCCCCATAAAGACCGAAAATAACGTCCATGTCACCCGGTTCAGCGTCACCTCAGCACTTTTTGCA
>JANMIS010000649.1:0-10409 GCA_031375925.1 Synechococcales cyanobacterium OTE_70_concoct_197_sub | reverse complement strand
CAACGCCATCGGTAAACGCTTGATAAACCCCGAGCCAGGTATTAACGAGGCTGTGGGTTTTGCCGTGGCTTTGGAATCTAAGCGCAGCACTCATGTAAACGATTCCCTCAATCAATTGTGCTTTGCAAGATTCCGGCATTCGTTCATAACGCCGTTCAAATTCATCTCGCGTTAACCGATCGCCGTTCTCTAGTAGTGGCTTAAGGATTTGAGTCGATCGTTCAGAAATGACAACCATAATTTTATGATCTAATAAAAGTGCATTCGTGGATTTAACAAACGTTGAATCGGTTCTGATGTTTGCACAATGTTTTCAGCATCCTCGGGTTTCACTTCGCAGTACCACAAGGTCCGACGATCGACTTTACTCACCATCACATTGGGTCCCATATGGCATTGCCCTTGACAGTTTCCCGCTAACACCGTCGTGGTTGCAGGTAATTCAATCTGTTCAAAAGCCGACAAAACTGCCTGCGATCGTCGCCGCAAGCAGTTATCGTACTGACAAACCCAAATCGTCGTTTCAATCACTTCACTCATTTCTTTAGAAATCCTTTCCCACGGCTCGTTGATAAGGTCGTGAGGCAATTATTGATCTGTGCTCTAAGGGCATCATGGTCTAGGTTTTGGCCAATGAGAACCAATTGATTTTTACGATCGTCGTTCTTCCATTGATCATCATCTAGAGAAAAGCGCTTACCACTCAGATGGAAAATATGACGCTTCGGACTCTCATCAAACCAAAGAATTCCCTTCGCGCGAAATACCGTTTCAGGGATTTGATTGTCTAGAAAATACTGGAACTTTTTAATGCTGAAGGGCTTGTCACTTTGGAACGAGAGAGAAGTGAATCCATCGATCGCCAAATGATCGGAATGGTCGTGGTGAGCATGATTGTGGTCGTGATGGCTGTGGTCGTCATGGTCGTGAGAACTTTCAGGATCGTGTTCACATTTACCATGGTCGTGATCGCAATCCGAATGATCTTCTTCGTGCCTATGATCGTGGCTGTGGGAAGCATGGTCGTGGCTGTGGGAGGGCTTTTCAGGCTCGAAGTAATTTTCAGAATCAAATAATCCGACACTCAACAATAACGACAGCGGCACATTGCCCTTTGTGGTGCGAAGAATCCGTGCTCCGTCTTTGATATCGCGAATTTGTACTTCTAATTTATCTAGGTCTGCTTCATCGACCAAATCTGTTTTGTTCAGCAGAATGATGTCTCCGTAAGCAATCTGACTTTGGGCGACGTCAGAATTAAATAAACTGATATTGAAGTTTTCAGCATCTACGACTGTTACGATCGAATCCAACCGAGTTAAATCCCGCAACTCCGAACCCAAGAACGTCAATGCCACAGGCAATGGATCCGCTAATCCCGTTGTCTCCACAATCATGTAATCCACCTTTTCAGGTCGCTCCATGATCTTATAAACCGCATTGGCTAAATCTTCATTGATGGTGCAGCAGACGCAGCCATTGCTGAGTTCGATCATCGTGTTGTCGTCGCTGGTATTGACGATCAGCTCATTATCAATGCCAATCTCACCAAACTCATTCACCAACACAGCCGTCTTGACACCCTGCTGATTCGACAAAATATGGTTGAGTAGCGTGGTTTTCCCACTGCCTAAAAATCCCGTAATAATCGTGACAGGCAGCCCCGTCTTAGGCGCGTCCATTTTGGCGGTCTCAGAAGGTACGATCGTAGTAGCAGTCATGGAATAGCTCCAACAGTCTGGTAGGGCGGAAAAAACGGTAAGATTGTGAGTCTGTAACGCGATGAATTCAGATCTCATTAGTTTATCGCAAATCCTCGCTCACCCCTAATACCTTCACTCATGTCACTGACGCTGTACAACTCCCTCACCCGCCAAAAAGCCCTCTTCACCCCTCTCGAAGAGAATAAAGTCACTATTTATTGCTGCGGTGTGACGGTTTATGACTACTGCCATCTGGGACATGCTCGATCGTACATCGCCTGGGACACCGTGCGTCGCTATCTAGAGTGGCTGGGTTATCACGTCACCTACATCCAAAACTTCACCGACATCGACGACAAAATCTTAAAACGCGCCCGCGAAGAAAAGTCCTCCATGGATGCGGTCTCTGAAAAATATATCGCTGCCTATCTTGAAGATATGGATCGGCTAAATATCCGCCGTGCTGATGATTATCCCCGCGCCACCCACACGATCGATGGCATTAAGCGCCTCATCCACGAACTCGAAGCCAAGGGCGTTGCCTATGCTTCCCAAGGAGACGTTTATTATTCAGTGCGGAGTAAATCTGACTACGGCAAGCTTTCGGGTCGCAAGTTTGAAGATCTTGAAGCAGGAGCCAGTGGTCGCGTCGATGAAGAAGACTCGAAAAAACGCGATCCCTTCGACTTCGCCCTCTGGAAAGCGGCCAAAGCAGACGAACCCTTCTGGGACTCATCCTGGGGTAAGGGCCGTCCGGGTTGGCATATTGAATGCTCGGCCATGGTGCGCGATCGGCTGGGGGATTCGATCGACATCCACTGCGGCGGCAGCGACTTAGTTTTTCCTCACCACGAAAATGAAATCGCTCAATCCGAAGCGGCCACAGGCAAACAGCTTGCAACCTACTGGATGCACAACGGCATGGTCAACGTCGGCGGCGTGAAGATGTCGAAGTCGCTGGGCAACTTCACCACGATTCGAGATCTTCTCGACAAAGGAAAAATTGAACCGATGGCCATGCGATTTTTTGTGCTGGGAGCGCAGTATCGCAAACCCATAGACTTTACCGAAGAAGCCATGACCGCTGCAACGAATGGCTGGCATACCTTACAAGATGCGTTGCAATTCGGGACGGTGGGGGTGGCAAAATTGGGCTGGGATCTGACGATCGAACCTAAACAGGCATTGGATAGTGCGGCGATCGAAAGTTTTACGACTGCCATGGACGATGATTTTAATACCGCATCCGCCCTAGCCGTACTGTTTGAATTAGCCAAGGGAATTAACCGCGAAGCCAATCAACTCCGGCACCAAGGCACAGTAGATGCAGATCCTCAGACCCTCTTCAAAACTTGGACCACCTTAAAGCAACTCGCCGCCGTTCTGGGATTAGAAACCGATGAAAAAGCAGAAGCGGAAGCACTAAGCTTGACACCTGACGCGATCGAAGCGCTGATTGCTGAGCGATCGTCCGCCAAAGCCGCCAAAGACTTCAAGCTCGCCGACCAAATTCGCAATGACCTGAAAGAACAGGGCATTGTTCTGGTGGATCAACCCGGCGGCAAAACCCTCTGGCATAGTGAAAACTAATCTAGTGAAGGCTAATCTAGTGAAGGCTAATCTAGCGGCCTAAAAACATCGCTCTTCTCAAAACAATTTTTCATTTTCATCAGCCTGTGATTCAATCAATAAACATTCAAGGTGCAGACAACATCCGGCTAGAATTTCGCCCTAGGAGTTAGGTTCTGCTAAATGCTAAATTCAACTACTTTAGTGTGACGATCGCACGACTTAATCTAGCAACCCTTAATTCTGATTCGTAAAAATTGAGTTTCTACTCAAGATCTGCGTCCCTCTAGTTTTTAGGAAAAATTGGAATCAAACCGTAATTTTTTCTTCCTTAAGGCTTGCTTTTTGGGAATGGTAGATCAATCTTAAATGGATTTTTATAGATGCGTTAAGGGATCGAAGCGAGTTGTTTTCATGAAAACAACTCGCTTGAGATTCTTCAGCGCCCTATTAATTTTGTAAAAAGTTACACTATTTAGCGGCGTCTACCACAGGCATGTTTTCTAAGCTTTCAACTGTATTAGAGAAGCTCCCCTTTTCAGCAGAATGGGTGGGACTACGGGCTGTGCGCGAAAGGCGTCAGATCCGGACGCTACGTGACCAACGGTTGGATCGGCATGGCTCAGTCTTGAGTCATGGCGTTATGGTGGAGGTGCTTTATCAAGGCCAAATAGGCTACGGAGCGGTCCATTCACTATCACCCCATCGGATCTTAGAGGCAGCGATCGTGGCTTACCACCAAGCCATTGCCGCTGCAAATTGGAAGCTCTATCCAACAGAAATTAGCAGCCGTCCGAAGATCGTGGGGGAATACCAATCGCCTGTCGAGCTGCCCTTTGACAGTCTGACGTCAGCCGATATTGTGGATGTCTTACATCGGGTCGGGGGAGCCTTAAAGGTAAGCGATCGAATTGTCCAAACGATCGCTGAAATTACCCTGGCAGACGCGGAAACCTGGTTTGTTAGTAGCAATGGCTCCCGCATTCATCAAAGGTTTCATCGGGTGATGACGCATTATGAAGCCACGGCTCAAGCGGGTTCTGCGGTGCAGACGCGATCGGATAATGGCTGGAAGGCTAGGTCTTATCAAGGCGGCTTGGAGTTTTTGGTCACTGACGATCTGTGGGAGCGGGCGCAGCGCATTGGAGAACAGGCGGTGGAATTGCTGGATGCGCCGGACTGTCCCACCGATCGCAGGTCCCTCGTCCTTGCCCCGGACCAAATGCTCATGCAAATTCATGAAAGTGTCGGTCATCCTTTGGAACTCGATCGGATTTTGGGAGATGAGCGTAACTATGCGGGCGGGAGCTTCGTGAAACCGGAAGACTTTGGGCAGTTAACCTATGGATCCGAGCAGATGAACATCACCTTTGATCCGGGCTTACACCCTGAATTTGCCAGCTATGCCTTTGATGACACCGGGGTTCCGGCGACGAAAGAGCACCTAATTCACAAGGGAAAACTGCTACGGGGACTGGGCAGCTTAGAGAGCCAAGCCCGCCTCAATGTCCCTGGGGTCGCATCAGCAAGGGCTAGTTCCTGGAACCGTCCGCCGATCGATCGCATGGCTAACCTTAATTTAGAACCGGGAGATCAATCGTTTGAGGACTTGATTGCTGGGATTGAGCGAGGAATTTATATGGAAACCAACCGATCGTGGTCCATTGATGATCAGCGTCATAAGTTTCAATTTAGCTGTGAATACGGTCGCTTAATTGAGAATGGGCAGTTGACCCAAGTGGTCAAAAATCCAAACTACCGAGGCACTACGCCGGAGTTTTGGGGAAATTTGGAGGGAGTTGGCGATCGTCATTCTTGGCAAATGTTTGGTACGCCGTCCTGTGGAAAAGGTGAACCTAATCAGCTGATTACCGTGGGTCATGCATCACCTGCTGCCTTGTTTTCGGATATAGAAGTATTTGGAGGAGATGTTTAATGTTGAGAGATCATCTCATTCACAATTGTCAAACGGCGGCCTTCGAAGTGACGATCGCCTTTCTCAAGGATCTTTGCGAAACCCACGAGCAATTTACGTTGTCGTTAAGGGCAGAGCAAAGCCAGTTTTGTCGCTTTAATCGGGCTAAGGTGAGGCAGACGGGCCAGGTTTTGGATGCAAACTTAACGCTGACTTGGATCCTGGGGGAGCGCAGCAGCTACTGTGAATTTCCGCTATCAGGTGACTGGGACGACGATCGGAATTTGATTTTGGACTGTGTGGCTGATTTGCGCGCTAATCTAAAGCACCTCCCAGATAATCCCTATCTGGTTAAGCCCGAGGGCGATCGGCGCAGTCATGCCGTTCACCGAGGGCAACTTTTAGAATCCGATCAGGTGATTTATCAAGTTCTGTCGCAAGTCTCAGATTTGGATTTTGTGGGAATTTATAGTGCGGGTTGGTCTGTCCGGGCCTATGCTGACTCGATCGGGCAATTTCATTGGTTCATGAGTGAAGCCTTCTCGTTAGATTATTCTTTGTTTAATGCAGCAGGTCAGGCCGTTAAAGGCATCTATGCAGGAGCCATTTGGAACCCGGATGCCTATCAACAAAATCTCGCCCGATCGATTGACCAACTCAATCGCCTCGATCGTCCCGCTAAAGCCATTACGCGTGGGAAATACCGAACCTATCTTGCGCCTGCTGCGGTGGCGGAACTCATTCCGATGATGTCTTGGGGCGGAGTCAGTGAGGCGGATCTGCAACAGGGTGGCAGTTGGCTGTTGGGAATGAGACAGGACGATCGGCGACTTTCCGAAAAGCTTAGCTTGATTGAAAACTTTGGTCGTGGCACGGTTCCGAGATTTAATAATCTGGGGGAAGTGGCCCCGGAATCGCTGACGATTTTTCATCAAGGTCGGCTTGAGAATACCTTAATTTCTTCTCGTAGTGCTAAGGAATATGGCTTAGTCAGTAATGGGGCGGCTCAAGACGAGAGCCTGCGCGCACCGGAAATATTACCCGGGACGATCGCCACATCTACGATTCTTACCCAACTGGATACTGGGATCTATGTCTCAAACCTGCACTACCTTAACTGGAGCGATCGGCCTCAAGGCCGCATTACTGGGATGACCCGCTATGCTTGCTTTTGGGTGGAAAATGGAGAACTGGTCGCGCCTATTGAACATTTGCGGTTTGATGATAGTCTCTACAGCTTCTGGGGGGAGAACTTGATGGGACTAACGGATACTCAAGAATGCATCCCAAATGTGGATTCCTATGACAGACGATCGATCGACACCCGTTGGACCCCCGGAATATTGATTGAAGACTTTACTTACACATTGTGATTCGCTAACACCTAACACTTCGCTAACACATTGTGATTCAAAAGGCTTAATAGCTTACAAGCCTCTCTCAGCGAGTTTCACAACGCCTTTCGCCGCAACAATAGCCCAAGTATCCACCAAGGCCAAAAAGCCCGTCAGCACCAACAAAAACAGATACATCCAAGGCTGCGACAACGGTTTAACATCTTGGGTCTCAATGCTGGTGCGCTCCTCGACAATATTGACCAACCGCGCAAATCCTGCCACCCGCATTGGCAACAAATATCCTTTTTCCCCGCCCTGTCCATCATCGCTCACGAAGTAATACACCAAACCGCCCTGCCCCGTACTCCGTGCCCGCAGGTCTTTTACCTTCGACCAGTCTAGTTGCCACCCTTTGCGAAACGGAAACCAAGCGGGATAGGTGACTTGAATCTGCGTTTCATCGACCAAGACCCGCTCACATAGTGCGCCGTAAAGGCCGACAAAGCCGATCGCAACGCCTACCCAAAGCCATTCACTCGGGACTGCCGCCTGCGTTGCTTTTGCCAGATAGGGCAACGGCAACGTCAATGCCAAATACAAACTCAACAACGTAAAACGAACTAACGGCGACAAATTAAATCGAGTCATCATTTTAAATTCCAAGCTCTAAATTCTAAATTCTAAACAACCTCTCCCGCCATGTAGGCAAACCTCGACACCCACAGGCAGCGACGCATTTTCGCCTTCATGGCCAAAGGGCAACCCCGTCACGATCGGAATGTTCAAATCCATCAATCGATCGCGCAGCATTTCCTCAATACTCAAACTAGGATAACCCTCCGGAGCGACGCACGAACTAAAGCGACCCAATGCAATCCCCGCGATTTGATCCAACGCCCCAGACATCCGCCACTGTGTCAACATGCGATCGAGCCTGTAGGGAGCCTCCCCCACATCCTCCAATGCCAAAATTACCCCAGATAAATCCGGCTGGTAGCGGGTATTCAACAAATGCGTCGCCACCGTGAGATTGGCTGGCAATAGCAATCCTGTCGCTGAGCCACTGTTCCAGCCTTGGCCTTGCAGCGGGGCCATCTCGTGCCGCTCCACCCAATCAAACAGACGGGTTTGACTCGACTCCGGCTCATCCCCCAGCGTCGTCAATACGGGACCATGCACCCCTGAAATCCCCGCACAGGCAAACCCCCACAGCAAACTCGTCACATCCGAAAACCCGATTAGCCACTTGGGATTAGAGGTCAACGCTTCGATCGGCATCTGCCAATCTTCTAAAAGCCTTGCCGCACCCCAGCCCCCTCGAATACAGAGAATGCCGTTACAATCTGGATCCTGCAACGCGCTGGCAAACTGCTGTCTACGACCTTCATCGGTTCCGGCAAGATAGCCGTAGCGATCGTCCCAGCCTTCTGCCAGTTGCACGTCATAACCCCTCGATCGCCATAGGTCTAGTCCTGGCTGAAATGCAGCGGGGTCTCGCACGGCTCCACTCGGGGCGATCGCGTAGAGCAATGCGCCCGGTTTTAACATTGGGGGAATCTGGCATTTCTGCATGGATTTAGCTCCAGTCTTCCTGTTCACGGCGGGCGCGGACCGTGTAGAGCCGCATACTGTTATGTAACTCCCGCGTCTTTTCAAAGAGTTGTTCTTCGGTTAGTTGCCATCTCGCGAGTGCGGTGTCCAGATCTTTTTGGATGTCACGCGCACCGGGGAAGCCGCGATATCGGATCTTGAGGCGGGCGAGTTCGGCGAGGTTGAGGTCTGTGGGATCGCCGGACATAATGGCATTGACAATCTGCCGATCGCCGCCGTAGAGGGGATGTTGTTGTTCGCGTCGTTCGGTAGCCATAGCATTAAACCTTTAGGGAAATTGTGAGGGAAATTGTGAGGGAAATTGTGAATGTAGTGAATTTCCACTGCAAGAGTGTACCCCGTTGCAATGGACCCCGTTGCGATCGTTTACACAGTTGTAGCTCCGGTAGATGCTGTAGCTCCTGTAGATCCATTCTGTTGATACAAGATTAGTCGATTCCCGTCGGGATCGTAGGCGTAGACTTCTCGCCCGTGGGAGGGTGTCATAATTTCTCCCGGAGGTGGATACCCGAGGCTAGTGACTAGCGCGATCGAGTCCTCTAGGTTTTCGACCTGAAAGCAGAGGGATAGGCTGGAGCGGTTGTCTGTTGGGGGGGTCTTGGCTAAGTAGAGACCGATCGTTAAGCCCACAAGCTGAAACTCCGCGTAGATGAGTTGGTTCTCTGGTTTTGTCATCGTGCGATCGGGGGCTTTGCCTAGAAGCCGCTGGTAAAAATCGCAGGACTTGGTGAAGTCCTGGGGAGCGAGGGTGATCCAAGCACGGTGATAGATGAGGGATGGGTTTTGAAAAGACATAGAACAGCTTCGTAATTAGGGGTGTTGTTAAGGCTACATTAGGCCGATAATAAATAAGATTTGAGTTTAAGTCTCGGTGAGTTCTGGAATTATGAAGCTGGCAGCACGGATTGGACAAGTTACGCCGTCGATGACTTTGGCGATCGATGCGAAAGCGAAAGCGATGAAGCGAGAAGGTATAGACATTTGCAGCTTCAGCGCTGGGGAGCCAGATTTTGACACCCCTCAGCACATTAAAGAGGCAGCGATCAAAGCGCTCGAAACGGGGAAAACGCGCTACGGCCCTGCGGCAGGAGAGCCGGGACTGCGAGACGCGATCGCTCACAAGCTCCAACAGGACAACAAGCTAAACTACAAAGCTGAAAATATTGTGGTGACGAATGGTGGGAAGCATTCGCTATTTAATATTTTTCTGGCATTGCTCGACGAAGGCGATGAGGTGATCATTCCAGCTCCGTTTTGGGTGAGTTATCCGGAGATGGTGAAGTTAGCGACCGGGACTCCCGTGATTGTGAACACCACGCAGGAAGCGCGTTACAAGATTACGCCAGAGCAGTTGCGTCAGGCCATCACACCGCGCACTCGGGTTTTGGTTATGAATTCCCCATCGAATCCGACGGGGATGGTTTATAGTCCGGATGAATTACGATCGATCGCTGACATTGTGATTGAGCATGATTTGATTGTAATTTCAGATGAGATCTATGAAAAGCTGCTTTATGATGGCGCTGAGCAAATGAGCATTGGGGCGGTGAGTCCTGAGATGTTCGATCGGACGATTATTAGCAATGGCTTTGCGAAGGGCTACTCTATGACAGGGTGGCGCATTGGTTATGTGGCGGCGCCGTTAAACGTCATTAAGGCGGTGACGACGATTCAAAGTCAGAGTACTTCTAATGTTTGTACGTTTGCGCAGTATGGGGCGATCGCGGCGCTAGAGGGAAGTCAGGACTGTGTGCAGGAGATGTTGACGGCATTCACCTTGCGTCGTCAAGGAATGTTTGATCTCGTGAATAATACACCGGGGTTGTCTTGCCTAAAACCGGACGGGGCGTTTTATATGTTTATTAATATTAGCGCGACAGGATTGGGTTCGTTGGAGTTTTGCGATCGGCTTTTAACAGATCACCATGTCGCATTGATTCCGGGGATTGCTTTTGGGGCGGATGACCATGTGCGGGCTTCCTATGCAACAGATATGAAAACGATCGAACGTGGGTTAGAACGAATTGGAGAATTTGTGCGCTCAACGATCGCAATGTAGCCATTCCAAACGTCTATTAATGCGTTGACGCCGATCGACGTTTGGATGTTGTTGTTGTAATATGATTGCCCAAATTAATGCGACAAACGTTCTGGCTTCAACGCATTGCTCTAAAGCGGCTGCATCAAAGTCTAGACCATAGCCTTGAAAGACTTGATTGGACCGATCGCAATCAACACTAAAGACTCTAGAAGGCGCAATGATAGAAGCTAGGT
>JANMIS010000633.1:0-2650 GCA_031375925.1 Synechococcales cyanobacterium OTE_70_concoct_197_sub | reverse complement strand
AAGCCACCGCAGACCTGGGAAGAGCTCAGCGCGGCAGCCAAGAAGCTCACCAAGCGCGAAGGCGAGAAAGTGACCCGCTGGGGACTGATGATCCCGTCTAACTACGACTATCTCGGTTGGATGATGTCGGCGCTGACCATGTCGAACGGCGGGCTGTACTACAATCCCGACGAACCGCCGATCGCCCCAGACGGATTTCTCAGCATCGGGGTCGAAAGCGTCAAGTCAGAATCCCTACGTCCAAGTTACGTCCTCTGGGAAGAAAAAGGTATCGTTCCCCAGTTCGTTCTTGAAGTCGTCTCGAAGAAATACCGGGCTGAATACACCACCAAAAAGGATCTCTATCAAAGCCTCGGTGTTCTCTACTACGTCGTCTACAATCCGCTGCGGAAACGAAAAAACACTCTGGAAGTTTACCGACTCGTCAACGGTCAGTACGTTCCCGTGATTGGGAATCCCGTCTGGATGCCTGAAATTGGTCTCGGCATCGGCAAGGAACGTCATAATCATCAAGGCCGCGATCGGGAATGGCTCTTTTGGTATAGCGAAGATGGCGATCGTTACCCCACACCCCAAGAGCAAATCGAGCGCGAATATCAAGAAGCCCAAAAAGCCAAACAACAGACCAAATTAGCTAAAAAGCAGGCTAAGCAAGCTGAACGCGAAGCCCAAAAAGCTCAGCAAGAAGCCCAAAAAGCTCAGCAAAACCTAGATCATGAAAAAACTCGATCGCAAAAACTAGCCGATCGGCTTCGTCAACTAGGCATCGATCCTGACGGGATTTGACGAAACTTAAAGCTGCCAAGAATTAGGCGATGGCAAAGGTCTTCGCCTCGTAATGTCGATCGTAATCTTGCCGTTAAAGTCTGGGATGGGTGCGTGCAGCTTGTGAAGTTGCACCTGCACTTCCTGCACCTGCTCCTCTTCCAAAATGCTGGTAGCGATCGTCTCTGCCAACCGTTCTACCAGGGCAAATCGAGACGTCTTCACCAACGTCTGCACGCGAGAAATCACACTTCGGTAGTCCAATGTGTCTTCAATGCAATCACTCAAACCCGCCGATCGCACCGAGACCTGCATTGCCAAATCCACCTCAAACCACTGCCCCAGCACTTGCTCCTCGGGCAGAAACCCCGTAAACCCGTAACACCGAATCTGAGTTAACCGAATCCAATCCATACCTCAACCCCTGAGAAGAGGCCCTTCAGCATTCCCAATTCTAATTTTAATCCTTCGGTCCCCAGGATTCCTTTGGAGGAATCGGCTCCACCGGACGGAACTCCACGTAGTCAGAGGCTCCAGCATCCGGCTCCGATCGCTCTGGCCGTCGCCTTCTCGGTTCATCTGGCTCTGGGCGACGGCGAGGGCGGGGCACATCCTCAAAATCATCCCGAGATGCATTCCTAGGCTCTGGACTTCTAGGCTCTGACGCACTCGTCCGTTCTGGAATGCTGCGGGGCGCAGGATTATCCCCGAAGGAATCACGACCCCGACGGCTCCCCCGATCGTTCATGTCATCCCTAGCTGATGGACGACGCGCGGGTCTATCTTCTAGAAACCGATCGCGCTCCGATCGCCCGGACGATGATCGAGAATCACGGCTATCAAAGTCATCTCGACCCCCACGACCATCACGCATCTGACGGCGAGGGCCACCCCGATCGTCCATTGCCCCAAAATTCTCTTCAAAGCCAGCCCGATAGCTCCTTGCAGGCCGATCGTCATCACGGGGTGACATTCCCCCAGACTTCGGCGAATTGTCCGGTGTCCGACCATTAATCGCTTCCAATGCCAAAGAAATAAAGACTCCGGTAAAAACGACCGACTGAAACGAATGTAAAAAACCACCCGACAAATCGACTAGGTTGAGAATCCCCGCCACCAAAGCCAACGAAGCATAAACAACGTCCGAATCTCGCTTGTATCCAGGCTTGAATTTTTCCAAGAAAAACAGAAAGAGAGAGAACAGGATCAAAACGATCCCGATCAGGAGTGGAACGGGAGTACCGAAATTCACAGTGAATTCCTCTTAACGGGTGAAGTCTGCTCTATGGTAGCGAGATTATGTCCCGACTGGACACAAAAAACCTCAGATGCCTTCACATCTGAGGCGGGCAACTAAGACTAAGGTAAACAAACCCTGTTCCTAGCGACGGGTCACTTTGTCCCGTTGGCTAATAAAAATCAAAAATCCAGTTGCTGGAACCACGACAATGACGACGCCAGCCAACAAGCTATACATAAAATTTGCTAAAGAAGGAGTCATAGATCCGAGTTCCCTAAATATTGAATCGCGTGAAAAAGCCGCGCTGTACTGTTGTTCAAATTTTAAGGGAAATGGGAGAAGAGGGGAAGAGATCGATCGCCCAAAGTCTAAAGTTTTATGAGAGACCCTTGCCCGACGGATGGCACCCGATCGGCCCAAATAAGCCCGCAGCAACAATTTGACGCATTTTTTATAGGATTGAGGGGAAGTTCTTGAAGAGTTACAAAAGTTTATAAAGAGTTCCTCTAAAATATATATGAGAGATTATGTTTATCGAGTTCATCGGGAGCGATCGTAATGTCTGCATCAGCGTTGGGAGCCTTAGGGTTGAGCCTTTTTCTGGGATTCATGACCCTTTTATTTATTTTTAGGATTGTATTGACC
>JANMIS010000271.1:0-2380 GCA_031375925.1 Synechococcales cyanobacterium OTE_70_concoct_197_sub | reverse complement strand
CCACCGCTTCTTGGAGCGGATGATTCCACCCCCCGCCGTTCAACGGTGGGCAGAGCGTGCCATTCGCCGTGCAATGCCCAGTATTTTACAGGCGTATCTTTGCGGGTTGGTCGAACAGGAAATATTCGCCTCCTCCGGCACCGACAAGAGCACGGCCCGAACCTTCACCACGGCCGCGGCCGTCAAGACTTGGGCCGACCGCCATGTGGGCGGCAACCCGGGTGCCATCCGCGCCGCCACGGAATTTGTGCTTGAAGCGATCGGAGTCGAAGGTTTTAGCGTTACGATTCCGCATAAGCAAGCGATCATGTCGCAATTGGTTCATGTGACTGAACTCGCACAGGCGATCGGGGCCGTTAACACCGTCTGGAAAATGCCCGATGGCTGGCATGGAACCAATACTGACATTACGGGTTTTATTGCGCCGCTGGTTGAACTGGGTCGGGATTGGTCGGAGGTGAACGTGGTTTGTCTGGGTAATGGCGGTGCAGCAAGGGCGATCGTGGCAGGTTGCGCACAATTGAAAGTCAAATCAATTCAAGTCGTCGGTCGCAACGCCACAAGACTCGAAGAATTTCATCAGAGTTTCCAGTCAGTCGATTCAATTTACGATCGGCTTAGTGTTCACAGTTGGAATGAGATCGATAACCTTTTACCCAATGCTAAACTGATTGTTAATACAACACCGATCGGCATGGCTCCCAACACAGAAGCTTCACCGCTCACTTCATCACAAGCACAGAAGATTCAACCGGGGACGATCGCCTATGATTTAATCTACACGCCAAGTCCAACCCAGTTTTTGCAGCAAGCTAAACAGCAAAATGCGCAGGTGTTTGATGGGTTGGAGATGTTGGTGCAGCAAGGGGCTGAGGCATTGAAGATTTGGACGGGTTTATCAGAGGTTCCGGTAGCGGTGATGCGACGATCGTTACAGGAAAAACTAGGGCTGGTTTAGTGTCCTGGATTAAAAAGACTAGGCTATGGCGTTGTCAATGTGAAAACAATCGCCCCGGTCAAACAAAGCCAACTTAAAAATGCTCGTCGATTAAAAGCTAAAGCCGATCGGATCACTTCGGGTGTAATCAATTGATGGGGAATTCCTAAGAGTGGCTTCGGGCGGGGAATGCCTTGGTAGGTATTTTGGCCGCCGAGCTGAACCCCTAGGGCAATCGCGTAGGCGCATTCGCTCCAGCCGGAGTTTGGGCTGGGGTCTTGGCTACCGTCTTGGGCGCAGTGTTTCCAAAGGGCGATCGGATGGTGCGACATCACCCCTAGAGTTAGTACCATTAGTCGGCAGGGAATGTACGTCAGAATATCATCGGTAATGGCACTGGCTGTTCCTAAATATCGATAAGGGGGCTTCTTATAACCAATCATTGAATCAAGCGTACTCGTTGCTTTAAATGCAATCGCAAATACTGCGGGACTCAACGGCGTAAACAGTCCTACGATCGCCCAAAACAACGGAGCCATCACGCCATCAACACCATTTTCAGCAACGGTTTCTAACACAGCGCGTAAGATTTCAGATCGATCGAGATTAGCCGTATCGCGTCCAACATAGCGACTAAGCTGCGATCGGGCCGTCTCCCAGTCCTCCGATTCAATGGGTTTTAAAACAGATTCTGCGGCATCTCTTAAACTCCGTCCGGCAAAGCAGCTAGCTAATAAGACTGTTTCGATCGCAATGCCGAGTATAGGATGAAGGAGCCTAGCGAATTGAATAATGCTATGGGCGATCGTGGCGCTGCCGAGAATGATCACCAAAGCTAGCACAAGTCCGGTGAGAAATTGTGCGATTGGCTGTTTGCAAATTTTGAGGGCGATGCTGCTGAGGACATTAATGCCCCAGCCCATGACTTGAACCGGATGAAGCCAATGCCACGGATCGCCAACCAAAAAATCTAAAACGGCTGCAAGAATAAGAATCAACATAGAAAAAGAACGATCGGCCACAAAACCTAAGATTGCCACAGCTATGAAGTGCGATAAAATCAACAAATCATTTTCACAACCATCCTCCCATCATGTCTACTATTTTTCTAGCCGGATCTAGCCGAGGCGTGGGACTCGAAATCGCCACTCGCCTAGCCCAAAGGGACATTCCCACAATCGCCCTGCTACGACAGCCGCAACCCGCTATCACAGCCCTAGGGATTGAAACTCGATCGGGGGATGCCATGAATCCAGTAGATCTTACCCAAGCGATGGCGGGATCTGAAATTGAAACTGTGATTACGACGATCGGCGGGATGTCCTCAGAACAAGTGCGATCGGATTTTGTGGGGAATCGCAATTTAATTGATGCGGCGGTGTCAGCCGGAGTAAAGCATTTCATTTTGATTACTTCGATCGGGACTGGAAACAGTTCGATCGC
>JANMIS010000605.1:0-1585 GCA_031375925.1 Synechococcales cyanobacterium OTE_70_concoct_197_sub | reverse complement strand
GTTCATGGTGGGCGGATTGTTTCTCAAGGCAGCTTAGAAGATCTGCTTAATGCGGAAGAATCCTTGACTGGAGCCTACTTGTCAGGACGACTAAAAATCGATACGCCCGCTGAGCGCCGATCTGGGAATGGCCGATCGATTTCCATCAAAAATGCATTCCGAAATAATCTTCAAGGCATTGACGTTACCATTCCTTTAGGTCAGTTAGTTTGTATTACAGGCGTTTCCGGTTCTGGGAAGTCTACGTTGGTGAATGAGTTGCTGCATCCAGCGATTCAGCATCACTTTGGCCGAAAGGTTCCATTTCCCAAATGCGTTGACCAAATCATTGGATTAGAGACTTTGGATAAGGCGATCGTCATTGATCAGTCCCCCATTGGACGAACGCCTAGGTCCAATCCTGCCACCTATACGGGAATTTTTGATGTGGTTCGGGATGTGTTTGCGACGACAATTGAAGCAAAGGCTCGCGGATACAAACCCGGACAGTTCTCATTCAATGTCAAAGGCGGACGCTGCGAATCTTGTGCAGGGCAGGGTGTGAATGTGATTGAAATGAACTTCTTGCCGGATGTCTATGTGCAATGCGAAGTTTGTAAAGGCAAACGCTACAACCGCGAAACGTTACAGGTAAAATTCAAAGATAAATCGATCGCAGATGTTCTTGATATGACCGTCGAAGTAGCTTGTGAATTTTTTGAGAATATTCCGCAAGCTCATGCGAGATTGAAAACATTGTTTGATGTGGGCTTGGGTTATATGAAAATAGGACAGCCTGCACCGACGCTTTCCGGCGGTGAAGCCCAACGGGTGAAGCTCGCATCAGAACTCTCTCGTAGGGCCACGGGTAAAACCTTGTATTTGATTGATGAACCGACCACAGGGTTGTCATTTTATGATGTTCATAAGCTTTTAGATGTGGTTCAGCGTTTGGTTGATAAAGGGAATTCGGTTCTCACTATTGAACATAATCTCGATGTGATTCGCTGTAGTGATTGGGTGATTGATCTAGGGCCTGAGGGCGGCGATCGAGGTGGTCATGTGATTGCGGCAGGTACGCCCGAGGATGTGGCTCAAGTGAAGGGTTCGTACACAGGACATTATTTGAAAACAGCACTAGAACATTATCCAATGGGTGGATAAATCCTATGAATCCCGATTTTTCTAATCTCATCGGTCAATCTAGTGCGATCGAATTGCTGACTCAAGCCATTGTTCGCGATCGAGTTGCGCCTGCTTATTTATTTGCAGGTGCAAATGGCATTGGCAAACGATTGGCGGCGGGATGCTTTGTTCAGGCGCTGTTGGGCGATCGGGGCGATCGAGCGCTGCGGGGCAATCATCCCGATTTTCTATTGATTGAACCCACTTATTTACATCAAAACAAACGCTACAGTCCGGCAGAGGCAGAAGCGGCTGGTGTGAAAAAGAAGTCCGCGCCGATCGTTCGTTTGGATCAAATTCGTGAAATTTCGGTTTTTCTGAGTCGTCCGCCTTTGGAAGCCGATCGGAGCGTTGTCATTATTGACCAAGCCGAAACCATGCCTGAGTCTGCGGCAAATGCATTGCTGAAGACCTTAGAAGA
>JANMIS010000600.1:0-6019 GCA_031375925.1 Synechococcales cyanobacterium OTE_70_concoct_197_sub | reverse complement strand
TTCACATCAGCCAATGCAGCCTGGAAAGTTTTGACCGAATCAGGACCAATATCCAGACCCATCCAGCCATCGGGAATTGCATCCACAGAGGTGACTTGAGTGTTAGCCTCAGCAGAAAACTTGTCTGCCAGCAACACATCGGTTGGCAACAGGAACTGCACGCCTTTTGCTTTTGCTTTTGCTTCAAGAGTACGAGCGAGTTCCAGCTTGTCTTCCTCGACCAGCGAGCTACCGACAGACATGCCGCGTGCTTTGTAGAAGGTGAAGATCATGCCGCCGCCGATGAAGATTTTATCGACCTTATCGATCAAGGTTTCAATCACGCCGATTTTGCTGGAGACTTTAGAGCCACCCACGATCGCAGCCAAGGGACGCTTAGGATTTTCGATCGCCTCTTGGAGGAATTTCAGTTCTTTTTCTACCAAAAGACCCGCCACGCTGGGAGACAGGTATTTGGTCACGCCTTCAGTGGAAGCATGGGCGCGGTGAGCCGTTCCAAAGGCATCGTTGACGTAAAGGTCAGCAACAGAGGCTAACTTCTTCGCGAATTCAGGGTCGTTCTTTTCTTCTTCAGGATAGAAGCGAACGTTTTCAAGCAGAAGCACATCACCATTATTCATGGCTGCCACTTTTGCCGCAGGTTCGTCGCCAATACAATCATTGGTTTTGACCACAGTTTGGCCAAGAAGCTCGGACAGACGCGCTGCAACAGGATCCAATCGGAGATTGTCGTCTACGCCTTTGGGCCGTCCGAAATGGCTCGCCAAGATGACTTTAGCCCCCTTAGAGGTGAGGGTTTTGATAGTGGGCAATGCCGCCCGAATACGAGTGTCGTCGGTGATCTTGCGATCGGCATCGACTGGGACATTAAAGTCACAACGGACAAACACGCGCTTGCCATTTAGGTCGGCTTCCGTCAAGTTGGCGATCGTCTTCTTAGCCACAGATTTATTCTCCTGATTAAAACAATAAGTTTTTGTACCTAGTCACCATCGTCTCATTATTTCGTTACGTTTGCGATCGGTTTTTTCATAATTATTTAAGATCTTGCCAAATGCATTTGCTTGACTAAAAATCCGTTGGAGGCTTCGCTGCGGCGCTTATAAATGGCCACTTCTTGAAGCAAGTCAGAGGCGATCGGACTCAACTTTTTGCCAAAGTCTGCGGCAAAGTTTTGGCCATCTAAAAATTCACTGGTCTGGACAATCACCTTGAGACAGGTGCCTTCGAGTTCGACAAAAACTTCTAGGTCAGGCCGATCGCTCAGCACTTCAGTAATAAATTTCTTAATTTCCCCTAAATCTCCCTCCTGAGCGAGCGTAATCGGATCAATCACGATCGGTTCTGATTCCAATTCTGGCGGCACATCCTGGGACAGGTCAAAGCGGTAGCTCCACTGAGGCTTTGACTCAGCGGCGATTTTTCCATAGATCTGTAGGGTAGCAATAGACTCAACCCCCAGCGCCTTCACTTCATTAATCACTTGGCCGACCACCCAGTCCTGCTCAGGTAAGGTCTCTCCTTCTACTAAAAGATTAAGGCAGTCCGCTGCACTTGCGGCCTTAACCTTGAGCGATCGAGTGCGGAGATAATGGGTCAGCATCGCAGCGATCGCACTGGGATTACCTAATTTTGCAGCCGCTAAAGCATCAGACATGGCGAGAAACTCCGGAACAACGAGCAATATCAGTAGATTTTAATCAATTTCCTAGAGGCTAGTATGCCCAGAGGCAAATACACAATCATAGTCCAGTCAGACCTTAAGCCGGAATGGAGATTGTGACAAAATCAACCCCTATGACATCCAAAGGCACCGCCAATTTGTTACCCTATTTCGAATAGTTTTAGGAAAGATCGCGTGGAAATTCAAATTGGCAGAGGCAAAACAGCCCGTCGTGCGTATGGATTTGATGAAATCGCGCTTTCTCCGGGTAGCAAAACACTGGATCCTAGCTTGGCCAACACCAACTGGTCCATTGGCGGAATCGATCGTGAGATTCCGATTATCGCCAGCGCCATGGACGGCGTGGTCGATGTAAAAATGGCCGTCGAGCTTTCAAAGTTAGGCGCACTGGGCGTTCTAAATCTTGAAGGTGTCCAAACTCGCTACGAAGATCCCAATCCCATCCTCGATAAAATTGCAAGTGTCGGCAAAGATGAATTCGTCACCTTGATGCAGGGCCTTTACCAAGAACCCATCAAGCCCGAATTGATCCAAAAACGGATTCAAGAAATCAAGTCCCAAGGTGGCATTGTTGCCGTCAGTGGAACCCCCGCTTGTGCAGCAAAATTTGGATTGGTTGCGGCAGAAGCAGGCGCACAGCTCTTCTTTATTCAAGCCACGGTCGTCTCAACAAATCATGCTTCTCCCACAGGCATCCCACCCCTCGATTTAGCAAAATTCTGCCAGGAGATGCCCATTCCCGTCATTCTTGGCAATTGCGTGACCTACGAAGTCACCCTAGAACTGATGCAAGCAGGAGCCGCTGGCATTATGGTGGGGATTGGACCAGGCGCGGCTTGCACCTCTCGTGGTGTTCTGGGTGTGGGCGTCCCACAGGCAACTGCTGTAGCGGACTGTGCTGCAGCGCGAGATGAGTTCTTTAAGACATCTGGGAAGTATATTCCGATCATTGCCGATGGCGGTCTGGTAACAGGGGGCGATATTTGTAAATGCATTGCCTGCGGTGCGGATGCGGTGATGATTGGGTCGCCCTTTGCCCGATCGGCAGAAGCACCGGGCCGAGGCTTCCACTGGGGTATGGCAACCCCTAGCCCCATTCTGCCTCGGGGAACCCGCATCAAAGTCGGCACCACCGGAACCCTTCAGCAAATCTTGCGGGGTCCTGCTATCCTAGACGATGGAACTCATAATCTTCTCGGGGCACTGCAAACCAGTATGGGAACGCTCGGTGCATCGACGATTAAAGAGATGCAGCAGGTTGATGTCGTAATTGCGCCGTCATTGCTCACAGAGGGCAAGGTTTACCAGAAAGCGCAACAGTTAGGAATGGGGAAATAACTGAAATCCCGAATTAGTCCTTAACGTATCTTATTGGTATATGAAGATACCTTGAGATTGATGGCGAATAATTTGAAACTGGGCTGATCGCTACGGCCCAGTTTAACCATTCAAACACTGACAGAGAGAGACGATCGGGCTTATTTATCCAGTGAAAACAGGATGATATTTTTTACATCACTCCCCCGTGTTGGATTGGAAAAATCAGATTAAACGTCCTACAATGGAGAGGATAGCGGAGACGTAAAAGTTTCCGTTCACTCCTCACACCACACTCCGCCTGAACTTCGGTTTAGGCGGTTCCTTTTTGTAGGGGAGACCTGCATTTGACAGGGGGCATTTAAAGCACGATCGTCCCCTGTGCTACAATTTGTTCCAAACTATTTAGGCAAGGATTTCCAGCATGTCAGAAGCTACGCAAGTCACAGATGCCTCCTTCGACACTGAAGTATTAGAGAGCGATGTTCCCGTTCTTGTGGATTTTTGGGCACCTTGGTGCGGTCCCTGCCGGATGGTGGCACCTGTGGTCGAAGAAATCTCGAAGGACTACGAAGGCCGCGTTAAGGTCGTTAAGCTCGACACCGACAAAAACCCTAGCGTTGCTAACAAGTACGGCATCCGAAGTATTCCCACGCTAATGATTTTTAAAGGCGGTCAAAAAGTGGATATGGTCGTGGGTGCCGTACCCAAGACGACTCTAGCAAACACGCTAGATAAGTACCTCTAACATGTAACGATCGAAGCAAATCACTGAAGTAGGCAACGATTCATTAGTCTCTAGTACTTTAGAGCTTAAGTGATCGCGAAAATTTTACAAGGGACAGAGCGATCGGCTCTGTCCCTTGTTTTTGACCAGTCAAATTAAGAGACATGACGTTTTATCTGATTTCAGACTATTTCGAGCGTTCACAAAATTTGAACTTTGAGGCTTGCAATCCGGATTGGGGATCAGCATAGTGAAAATGGTCATAGCGTTGCGATTGAACTCACGCTTGAGCATGTGGCTATTTTGACCTATTTCGCGCTGTGCATAAGGGCTTCATCATGATTCGGCTCACCAGGACTATCCCCAGTATCCTTCTTTTAACGATCGCATCTACTGCTTCTCAGCCCACAATCTCTCAGCCCACAATCTCTCAGCCTAAGCCCCAACTCCCCATCACCGAAGTCCATCTGTGGACCGCTCCTCAAGGTTCACCCTGGGAAATGGGACGCTTGACCGTCCCCGATGTCGATACGACTAAAGTGACGCAGTTAGGAAGTCCCCTGCGTAATTACGATCGTCACATTGCCCGCCTCTTCGAGACTACCTATCAGCAATGTGAGAAGAAGCCTGATTTAAAAGGGATGAACTGGCAGTATGAGGCGGCCAATGGCAATGTATCTATGGGAGAATTTCGCCTAAGCTGCCGGACCGCCCGCGAAGTGGTGTCGGGCTATCGCCTTACCCAGTCCGATCGTCAACTCACCCAGACTCAATCTCTGATGAATGGGTCGGTCAAGCGAGAAACTTTAGATGTCCCAAAACTTCACATCGTCGGATCCAAGGCCAATCGCTGGCTAGATTATGTGCAGACGATTCGGCCTGTGTTTTCCCCTATGCAGCGGAGACTTGAGCAGGTCCAGGCCTTCCCGAACGATCGGATTATTTTGACAACTTCGCTTAAAGGCTCGATTCCTGTACGAATTCCTCAGGAAGTCCCGAAGGTGATGAAGGTTGCCGATCGCTTTGCCCTAACGGAAACGAGTGATGGCTATCAACTTTGCCCTGCGACGGTTCAGGGGGAGTGCGATCGATCGCGCTCCTATGGTTTTCAGAAAATCACGGGTCGAAAAGGGAGAGAGTTCTATGAGGCGAAGACCCTGACTCCTGGTGCAACTTATCGACCGATCGAACTCGCTAACAAGATTCCAGGGATTTATCTGGAAAATTGTGTGCTTCAGCGCTGTCTATCGATCGTGCAATGGAAACAGCAAGGTGTTCTCTACGAAATCCAGGCACAATATCGAGAGCAAGCAGTTTTGGTTAAAATTGCAAACAGTGCGATCGAGGCTAAGCCGATTCAATAAGCGATCGGCCCAAGGTTTTTAAAATTCGCAACACTTCATAGAGGTTGGTCCGGGCCTGCGATCGGGTTCCAAACACATCCGAAACGCCGTACTCCCGACCAACCAATTTGACAAAAATCGTGCTGCTTCCATTCGTCACCATTCCGAAGTTCGGACGGTTTGGATCGGGATTTGTGGCCCAACCATTCCTGAAAAAAATCAGCCTCGTCCGACAGCCGAATGCCCAAATGACGCTCCAATTGCGCCAAGGTCTTGATGTCTTCAGTGATGGTGAGAACGCTGCTCATCGATCGATTCTCTCTAAAATCTGCTTCTTCAGTTTAACGCAGCCGATCGGCCATCAAGAAGTTGGGGACCGATCGTTCAAACTGTCCAATCTTCAATCAATAATCTTGGTACTTGCCCAAAATTTCGTTGATTTCTGGTAACAACGACGGCATCCAACGACAGCGCAATACAAGCAATCCGGAGATCTTGAGTCCCAATTCTCACGCCGTTTTGCCTCATCTTGCGAAACCGATCGCTGGCCTGTTAGACTGTTCTATGAGGATGCAATAAGGCTAAGTTGAACCGTGCCTGTATTTAGATCTCTATTCTCATTTACAGAATAATTTCTCTCTAAAGTTGAAGTAATTCGCTGAACACCGTTTTCCACTGATATCTCATGACAGCCCAGTTGGATTAAGTCAGAATTACCAATCGGAGGTTGTGCCAAGCAATTTGGAGAAAGAACAAAAACGGGTATGTTCATAGCCATTGCACTTCTAGCAGCATCAAACGTGCCGCTCATCCTACCTTTACCATCAATTTCTTGACCTGAAGCTATAACGATAACTGCATCTGACAACGCACAAACCAACTTGTTTCGCGCCATAGCATTTCGAGCAAGCCACTTCTCTGAAGGGTTGAATTGCGAAAGAACAAGAG
>JANMIS010000599.1:0-5142 GCA_031375925.1 Synechococcales cyanobacterium OTE_70_concoct_197_sub | reverse complement strand
AGAGGTTGATGGTGGCTCCAGGACGACCACAGGCGATGGCCGTTTCCCACGCACTGGGGATGCCTGTAGCCTCGATCACAATATCTGCACCCCAGCCGTTGGTCAGCGTTTTGATGAGGGCAGGGATGTCTTCGACTTGGCGGTGGAGGTAGGTTTGGGTGGCTCCGAGCTGTTCGGCGACAGCGAGTCTGTCGGGACTGCCGCCGAGGACAATGATCTCTGAGGGTTTGCCGACCGCATAGCCCTGGGAGAGGGCTGCGATGAACATAAGTCCTATTGCGCCATCACCCATGAGGACAATTCGATCGCCGGGTCTGGCATTGGATCTAGCGACGCCGTGGAGAACGCAGGCGAGGGGTTCGGTCATGGAGGCGAGGGCGAAGGGTAGATCCGTGGGAATGGATAGCAGGTTTTTTTCGACGATCGCTGCGGGGATTTTTAAGTATTCGGCGAAGGTGCCGTTGTTGAAGAGCAGATCTTGGCAAAGGGAATATTCATGTCGATCGCAGAAAAAACATTGGCCACAAGGAGCGGAATTATTTGCAACGACCCGGTCGCCGAGTTGCCATCCTGTGACGCCACTTCCCATTGAAATAATGGTGCCTGCTGCTTCGTGACCAAAGAGAGTGGGTGGTTTCAGCATTCGGGCGTGGCCGCCTCTGCGCCAGACTTTGAGGTCGGTGCCGCAGGTGGTGGCGACGCCAACTTTTAGAACGATTTCACCGGGTCCGGGTTCTGGGTTGGGGACGGTTTCGAGCTTTAAGTCTTCTTGTCCGTAGAGTACAGCAGCTAGCACAGGTTTCGTCCCTTGAATAATGGCTAGGGTCGATCGTACCAAAAGGTCTGTCGCCTGAGTCAATGCTTGAAGCTAGAGTGGCCAATATAAATCTGACTTCTGCGTTATCAAAAGATTAGGGCGTCGTCGGGATATTAATTCCAACGACGCCTAGGAATGTCAACTCTAGTCTTCTATTGCTCTGCCTGACGACCGTTAATAAAGAGTTTCTCCATTTCGATCCAAACGAACATCAGCGCACTAAATCCAAAACAAACCATCAATTCATTGAAGCTCAAATAATGAGTTCCAAAGAAATTACGCAATGGTTCTAGATACACTAGCGCCAACTGTAAAAGTGTCGTTAGCACAACTGAAGCCAAAACGTAGGGATTGC
The DNA here is from genome assembly GCA_031375925.1 of Synechococcales cyanobacterium OTE_70_concoct_197_sub. Classification (GTDB taxonomy): domain Bacteria; phylum Cyanobacteriota; class Cyanobacteriia; order Leptolyngbyales; family Leptolyngbyaceae; genus JAAFJU01. Next base: position 3,970 of record JANMIS010000599.1, on the reverse strand, counting down.
TAAAAGGATTGAGATGAATGGTGAGTTGCGTATTCGATCGAATTGCCATGGCATGACCCATTTGTGCAAGACAGAGTGTTGTGAATACCATTGTTTTCCAACGATCGGCATCCAAAATATCACTCGTATTTGCTTTGCAGTAGGGATAGGCCCACATCATCATGCTGATCGTCAGGATTGCCAAAATTAATCCAATTCGGACCATGTACCAGCCCAATCCCCGAGCAAAGATACTTTCCTTGGGGTCGTGGGGTGGACGGTTCATGACGTTGGGTTCGGCGGGTTCAACCGCTAGCGCCAATGCAGGCAACCCGTCTGTCACCAAGTTCATCCAGAGAATTTGCAATGGTGAGAGTGGAATGCCGCCGACTCCGAGTGGAAGGGTGGCAGCGATCGTAATCACTTCCCCAATGTTCGATCCCAAAATGTATTTGATAAAGCGTCGAATGTTGGTATAAACAACGCGACCTTCTTCAGCAGCAGCGACGATCGTAGCAAAGTTGTCATCGAGCAACACCGTGTCACTCGCTTCTTTGCTCACGTCTGTTCCTGTAATGCCCATTGCGATTCCAATGTCGGCTTGCTTGAGTGCAGGAGCGTCGTTTACGCCATCTCCCGTCATGGCGACAACGTGGCCTTTCGCTTGTAAGGCTTGAACGATGCGCAATTTGTGTTCGGGGGCGACTCGGGCGTAAACACCGACTTTTTCGACGGTTTCTTCTAAGTCGTGATGACTCATTTTTTCGAGTTCTTTGCCTGTGACGACTCGATCGCCTTGGTTTGCAATACCGAGATCAATCGCGATCGCCATGGCAGTCAGTTGATGATCACCTGTAATCATCACCGGACGAATGCCCGCCGATCGACATTTTGCAACCGCACTCCGCACTTCAGGCCGAGGCGCATCCAGCATATCAATGAGACCTAACCAAATCAAATCTGTTTCGGTCTTCACTTCATCGCTGCTGTCAGGACGAGTGGATAGAGGCCGATAGGAAAATCCTAAGACCCGCAAACCATTAGAGGCGAGTTGATTGTTACGATCGAGAATTTCATTTCTTGCTGCATCATTCAAAGGCACGACGTTTTCGCCAATTTGAATTTGAGTACAGCGTTCTAGAATGAGTTCTGGCGACCCTTTCGTAAACATCAAGTAAGGCGCAGACAAAATCCCGGTTTCCCGCTCCATGATTTGGTTTTTGTCTTCAACCACAATGCTCATGCGTTTACGCTCTGAAGTAAACGGAAACTCCACAACACGCGGCAGTCTTGCACTCCACTGATCCGCTTCAAACCCTGCCTTCGCCGCCGCGACGACCAACGCGCCCTCCGTTGGATCACCCAAAATCATCCAAGCTTTTCCGTCTTGTTGCAGCACGGCATCATTACAAAGCGCACAGGCCAAGAGGATCGATCGGACTTCAGGATCGTCCGTCGGTTGAATCTTGCGTCCTGCTACCGTGAAGTCGCCCACGGGTTTGTAGCCTTCGCCGCTAATGCGAGGGGCAATGCTGGCGGTATGCAAACCTTGCACAACCATTTTGTTTTGGGTCAGGGTTCCGGTTTTGTCTGAGCAAATCGTAGTGACCGATCCGAGGGTCTCGACCGCAGGCAATTTACGGATTAAGGCATTGCGTCGAACCATGCGCTGGGTGCCGATCGCCAACGTCACGGTAATCACTGCGGGCAATCCTTCTGGAACCACTGCGACGGCCATGGAAAGTGACATCTCGACCAATTGCTGGAAATTAGCAAGGTCAAATTTCCCCAACGTAAACCAAGAATGAATCACCCCGATAACAATGATCAACCCGACTAACGACATTGAGCCGCTAACCAAGACATTACTCAGTTGATCCATTCTTTGCTGAAGCGGGGTCGGTTCGGTTTCGACATCCTGGAGCATGGTCGCGATTTTGCCCAGTTCGGTCCGCATTCCGGTGGCGGTGACAATCACGTTGCCGCGCCCTTGCAGTACTTCGGTGCCTTGATACACCACATTCACCCGATCGCCCAATGCTGCATCACTTTCCAATTGCCGATCGGAGCGCTTCGTCACGGCCTGCGATTCTCCCGTCAGCGCCGATTCTCGAATCTGTAAGCTCGCATCTTCAATCAATCGACCATCCGCTGCGATTTGCACCCCAGCTTCGAGCTGCATCACGTCTCCCGGCACCAACTCGGATGAATCAATCTCAGAGAGCTTTCCATCTCTCAGAACGCGCACACGGGGTGAAGAGAGTTGTTTCAATGCAGCCAATGCTTTCTCTGCACCACTTTCCTGGACATAGCCCAAAATGCCATTCAAAATCACGATTGCTAAGATTGCGATCGTATCTTTGAAAGGAATATCACCAGGCTTCAAGGTCCCCGATTGCCAAGCTACTAGATCTAGTAATCCTGAGACGATCGCGACTCCGATCAGCATGACCAACATAATGTTTTTGAACTGGTCAATTAGGATGTCCCATTTCGATCGGCCAGCGGCTTCTTCTAGTTCATTTGGCCCAAATTTTATCTGTCGCTCTTGAATTTGAGCAGCCTGAAGACCCTGTGATTCACTGGTTTGTAGCAATTCGAGCGTGTCTTCGATCGACTGAGTGTGCCAAGCCGCATCGAATTGGGGTGATAGTTTAGCAGACATAGTTACTGGGGTTACTAGGGCTAGATAGGGTGGAATGGCTTTTTAAAGTCAAGGTCCTTAAATGGTCCTTAAAATGGATGGCCAAAACAATGACTAAAGGGAATTGACTTTTAATAGTGCCATATTTTGTCACGATAGCACTAATTTTTAGTGTCGATATATTCTTTAGGCGATTATCGTGTAAGAATACCGCAGTAGTATGAACACCCTTGGCCATCATTTAAGTCTCTTAGAATTCTTTAAGCCCCTTGGGAATATTTATCGTTAAGTGAGACTTTGTTTTATGAATCCCTTTAATCCATCTAAACTTGCAAGCGCATTGCCGCCGATGGTTGTGGGCCGATCGGCTGAAGTGGCGCGGGTGAGTGAGATCTTGCGATCGGATGGGGATTTTTTGTTGACGGGGGTGCCGGGGGTGGGGCGGCGGACGCTGGTGCGGAGTGCGGCGCAGCAGGTGGGGGCGCGGGTGGTGGAGATTGATTGTCTTAGGGCGACGGATTATGCTCGATTTTTGCAGCTATTGTCGGATGCGATTTTGTCGGTGTTTTCGAGACCGATGGAGTTGAGTTTAATTCAGGGATGGATTGAGCCGCATGCGTTGGAGTTGGATACAAGCAGTACGGGACGGGCGAAGCTGTCGATGCCTTTGGTGCCGGGGGATGTGGCTCAGCGGCAGTGGGAGATTTTTCAGGTGTTGTTGGCGTTGCCGCAGCGCCTAGCGGAAGCGATGGATTGTCGGGTGGTGTTGATGTTTCGGAGTTTTCCTCATTTGCGATCGTGGGATCGATCCGCAAAGTGGGAGCATTATTTACGTCAGGAGATTCAGCTTCAGACGCGGGTGAGTTATGCAATCATTGCAACCGTAGCTGAAAAGTGGGAAGAGCAGACTGAGATGGAGTCGATGTTTTTGTCTCCAGTGGCGGATGCGGATTTACGATCGTGGCTCGTCACATCAATGCGCCAAGTGGAGTTGTCGCTAGATCAAGATGCGATTCAATTGATTTTGGATACGGTGCAGGGACATTTTGGCGATGCGATTGTATTGTCTCGGCGCATTTGGTTAGAGCATCGCGGTGGGGTGTCGTCGCAGGTCCGATCGCATCAGGTCTATCGCAGTTCGGTGTCATTGATTGAGGATTTATCGGTGACGTTTGAGTCGTTGATTTTGCTATTGCCGAGTACGCAGGTGCGGCTATTGGAAAGTTTGGCGCTGGACCCAACGCTGCGGCCCCATGCGAAGGAGTATTTGCAAAAGCATCAATTGTCGCGGGGTGGAACGCTTCAGGGTGCGCTGTTGAGTTTGGAGCATAAGGGTTTGATTTATGG
>JANMIS010000552.1:0-8985 GCA_031375925.1 Synechococcales cyanobacterium OTE_70_concoct_197_sub | reverse complement strand
GGGCGATTGTTGAAAGAGTCGAAAAAAGATAGAGTCTCGTTTCACGGGCACAAAACCGGATTTTCAGGAGGAGTTCGTTCATTATGTCAGGCCGTAATTTACGTTACGTACAGTAAGGTGCTAATTGATTCATCAGGATTTTGGTCCGATCGCCCAAAGCTTCCCAATCCCGATCGCGCACCCATTTCGGCACAAAAAGTTCACTGGATAATCCGACAGCGATCGCCCCAGATTGCAGCAACTCAGCGGAATTTTCAACCGTAACGCCGCCTGTGGGAATCAAAGGAATCCCATCCAAGGGCGCACGCAGACTGCGAAGATAACTCGCGCCGCCCATGGCATTGATAGGAAATACTTTCACACTGCTAGCTCCAGCTTGCCATGCCTGGATAATTTCAGTTGGAGTCAAGGCCCCAGGGACGATCGGAATCTCTAAACGATTGGCATAATGAATCAACACTGGGTCAGTATGGGGCGAAAAAATAAACTGTGCGCCTGCACTAACAGATTCAGTCAACTGGTCGAGCGTCGTAATCGTGCCAGAACCTAGGATACAATCGGGCAATTCTTCCCGAAGTTGGGCTAAAAGCTGTGCCGGACAATCGCTATTCCAAGTGATTTCGATCAGTTTCAATCCAGCCGTCGCCACGCAGCGGGCCATCTCTAAACCCAGTTCAAACTCTGGCGCACGAATGACTCCGATCGCACGGTGCTGCATAAGCAACGAGGTCCAAGCTGAAGACATAAAATAAGCTCACAAAACAATAGCCCAACATCTGGGGAGCCTGCCAAGCGTTACACAAAATGAATCGCTCTAAATGAGTCGCTCTAAGTGAATAAGCTCCCTGAGTCCAGTTGTATAACTGGACCAAGACAGAAACCCTACCCTACCTTCCCATGACCTTCTCTGATCAGCCTGAACTTTACACCTTCGAAGCCCTGAATGATCGGGCCGTCACGCTCACCCCTGAGCAAATCGATCAAGCGCGTTTAGACAGTCAAACCGCACTGGACCGTTGGCAAGACTATTGCGATCGGCTGGCCCACTTCGGTCTGGTCAATTGGTTGGCTGAAAATAATCTACTAGCTGTTCAGGCTGCATCGGCGCAAGATTTGCAGGTGCGAGACTTTGTGGTCCGATCGCACTTCATCAGCGCTTCAGAGGAGGAATTTGTCACACTGTCGCAGCCTGCATCACAAACGGTACTGTCAAACCCCGCCCACTTTCATGTTCTCGCAACGGTTGCGGAAGAGCAGGGCCAGGTGTGGATCTCCGGTTTCTTGAGTCATGAACAGATGCAAATGCAATTGGCTGCCAAAAACTTTAGCAAAGACCCGATCGAACTGCCGATCGAAGTCTTTAATCCCAAATTAGAAACCCTTTGTTTAGCATTACGAGCCACAGAAGCCGTTCCCTTTGAAACAAAGTCCAAGATGTCAAAATCTTTGGCCGATCGGGTGGTCAATCTGCGAACCTGGCTATCGCGTCAGTTGGATGACACCCTAGACAGCTTGGACGGTTGGGAGCCATTGGGGTTACAGGCTTCGGCTCTGCGCAGTGGAAGCATTGGAGCATTACCTCAGATTTTGCAATCTCTCGCCCGCAAAGGCATTCGACTGGCGGACAGTACGCAGGGTCTCTCTCGGATTTTGCCGATCGGTCCCATTCCGCTGCGGCTCTATGTGATGCCCGGTGATATCACCCCGGAGCAAGAATGGGAGATGTTGGTAGTGTTGGAATCGGCCACAGCGGAACCGATGCCCAGTGGATTAATGCTGCGAATTCGGGACGATGAAAAGGTCATGCTAGAACAAACCTTTGACCCCCAAACTACCAGCGATCGGTCTTTATTTGCTGAAGTGGTGAGTGGATTGGATGAAAGCGTGTTTGTCGATATTGTCTTGCCAAACGGAAAAGTGCATTCTCTGCCCAAGTTTGTGTTTCAAGACATCTAGAATTGACTCAGAGCGATTGAAACGATGCGATTGAAAGTTTTTCGAGTTGAAAACGTCTGCTTTTTTGAATTGGCTTGGGGCCAAGGTCAGCAGATGACCGCGCAGATGCCCTATCCCGAAACATTGACGCAACTGTATAGCGATTGGCAGACTTGCTATCTCGATTTTTATCGAACCAATCTGCGAGGTCGCATTAAAAGTAGCGGCACTCTTTCCGCCGCGCCGATCGACTACCGATCGCGCTTAGTCTCCGCCGAAGCCGCATTTTTGGCAGAATTTTACGACTGGCTCAAAAGTCGGGAACTCCTGGAGATTCGATCGAAAATCGCCCATCTCTCCCAAGAATCTCAACAATCTGGCACCGATTTATTTTTAACCTGTGAACCCTTGGCACTGGCCCGATTTCCTTGGGAAGTCTGGGAAATTCTCGGCGAGTTTGGTCAACGATCGTCCCTGCGGATCATTCGAACTCCCGCTAACCTACGCCATCTGCCGACTCCAAAGGCGCGATCGGGCAAAATGCGAATGCTCGTCATCCTCGGCGATGAAACCGGACTCAGCTTTCAATCCGAAATCACGGCGCTAAAATCCCTCGAACGCTTTGCCGAAGTTCAGTTTGAAGGGTGGCATGTGGGGGAATCGATCGCAGGTCTCAAAGAACGGATTGCCCAGAGACTTGTGGATCCGGTGGGCTGGGATATTTTATTTTTTGCGGGACATAGTAATGAATCGGTGCTGACGGGTGGGGAATTGGCGATCGCCCCGCAGACTTCGATTTTTTTAAAAGAAATTCAGCCGCAGTTGCTTAAAGCCAAGGAAAACGGCCTGCAATTTGCAATTTTTAATTCCTGTAAAGGACTGGATTTGGCCAATACACTGATCGATCTCGGACTTAGCCAAGTCGCTATCATGCGCGAACCGATTCACAACAGCGTGGCGCAGGATTTCCTGATTCAGTTCATTCAGCAGTTGAACCCTGAAGGCTCAGACCGTGAACCCAAAAATGTCTACCAAGCTCTCGACCACGCCTGCCAATATTTAAAACTCGATCGAAACTTAACCTATCCCTCGGCCTACTTCATCCCCTCATTTTTCTGCCATCCCGAAACCCAACCCTTCACGCCGCGCGTACTGGGCGTTCAGCAAAAACTCCGATCGCTCCTGCCGAGCCGTCGTCAGGCGATCGTCCTCAGTGGGATTGCCTTGGCCACCTGTCTAACGCCACTTCAGGAATTATTACTGGATGGCCGCTTGATGAGTCAGGCTGCTTACCGTCAAGCGACCCGCCAAGTTCCACCCCCCGAAGCCCCCAAGATTCGCATTGTCCAAATTGATAATGCCTCCATCAAAGAAGGATTGATTCGAGACCGACAATACAATCCCATCGATCGACTCGCCCTTACCAAAATTATCGACGGCATCAGCCTGACTGCTCCCAAGGTTCTAGCGATCGACTATTTGCTCGATCGGCCTATGCCAGGGGATGACGTAATCTTGGCAAAAAGCCTTGCTAGAGCGCAAAATCAGGGAATCTCTCTCGTTTTTGGCAGTGATGTTCAAGGGTCGAAGAGCCTAGAGATTGCGGCAACCTTGCGGAATGCGATCGAACAAAACTCGTCCAAAGCCCCAAAATCCACCCAAGCCCGAAATGGCTACATCGGATTTTATTCCGGTTATCAGGCTAGTGCCGCAGGCTGTCCCTCTGACTGTCCCTTTGGTCTAGCAACCACGGACGAGTATTTCAGAGCCTCCGGGAGTTCCCCACTGAATCTAAACCCTGACTGGCGATCGACTTTGCAAAGCCTCGGGATTACAGCCTTTACGCCGATTATTGATTTTTCGATTCCCAGCGATCGGGTCTACGTCAGGAGCAGCGCCATGAAAGCCGTGGGGTTTTCCTCTCCGAATGACAGCCCGGAACCGATCGTGATTCTAGCCGCAGGAGATTATTCCGACGCTGGAACCACTCCCAACGATAAAGATAAATTTTCAGCGCCAGGAGCTTGGAACTATTGGCAAATGGCTCAAGGGCAACCGACCGCCGCCAAGATTACCGGGGCCGAAATCCACGCCTATATGATTCATCATGCGTTGAAGCAGCGTCACGTCACGCCCGTTCCAGATCTTCTTCTTGTGGGTCTTGCTGCGATCGTAGGATCCGGACTTCAGGCCCGACGCCGATTTACCGCTTCAAAACCACAGCTTCCCTGGAACATCTTCCTGACGGCGGCCATCTATGGTGGAATAAGCCTACAGGCTTTTATCAGTGCGGGCGTGCTGTTGCCGTGGCTATGGCCCAGTCTGACGCTATGGCTATATCAGTCCTCCCGACTCAATCCCGCTTACATTAGGAAACGCGCATCATGACTTCGATTAATTTCCGATTTTTGACGGGCCGATCGTTGCAAGCCAGTGCCTTAATGCTGATCCTGACGGCGGCAACAGTAGCGCCTGCAACGCCCGCATTTACCCAGACCTTGACTTGGCAAAATGCCCTAGCGCGATTATTTGGCCGTCAGCAGCAAAAAGGCGGCACCCGAGGCCCATCGTTTTGTTCGGTGAGTCCTGCGTCCTACCGCGTGATGCCGCGATCGGAAGGCGCAAGACTCTTCAATAGTGCCGCCAATCAGCGGCTCCTCACCGACAAGCCTTTGATCCTTTGGTATGGAAATATCTCCAGCATCAGAATTCGCAACCGCTCCATTCCATCCGCCCAGCCCGTGGTGATTCCGATTCCAGTCACAAAACTGAGAGAAAAGAAAAACACAATTCTTCAGAAGGCTGAACTGCCGCCTACCTTAAATCGACTACAGTACGACGGCGAAGCCCTGCTCCCGGACCAAGACTATGAAATAAGGTTTATGAGTCTCATCGTGTCGTCAGACGCTTCCAAAGATTCCTCCAAAAAAGAAGTTGAGAATGAAGCAGAAAGTTACCGTTTCCGGACTGTGAGCCAAGCCGATCGCGATCGCCTCAATCGCCAACTCCAAGACCTCGCAGCTAAGGCCGCAAAAACCAATTCAGATCCTACTTTGAGCCAGGTCGAATTTCTTCTTGAACAAAACCTCGTCAATGACGCTCAGATGCTGATCTCCCAGCAACCCAATCCCAGTCCAGAACTAGCCGCCGCGATCGAAGCTTCCCAAAATCCCTGTGAGAAAAAGCTGAAAATCAAGGAGCCTAAAATCAAAACACCCACCCCATCAAATCCCTAAGGAATTGAAAACGTGCAGAACCGATCGCGCCCAGATTCTTTCGCTTGATAAAGGGCACGATCGGCAGCAGTAATCAGCATTTCAGGGCTAATAATGGCGCAGGGCGTCGTACTCGCCACACCCATGCTCAGGGTCAACCGATCGCCGATTTTTGAACCTGCATGGGGAATAGATTTCTCCCTAAGGGTATCCTGGATATCCTTAGCGACCCGAACTGCACCCTCTAAATCTGTATTTGGCAGAATAATCGCAAATTCCTCACCGCCGTATCTTGCCGCAAGGTCGATCGATCGTTTTGCTGCGCGATCAAGAATTTTAGCCACTTGCTTAAGACAGTCATCGCCTTCTTGGTGGCCATAGGTGTCGTTATAAACCTTGAAAAAGTCAATATCACAGAGGACTAAAGACAGAGAGAGCCGATCGCGCTGCATTCGGCTCCATTCCTGCTGAAGATACTCATCAAACCGTCGGCGGTTAGCCACTTGGGTCAGGCCGTCCGAGGTGGCAAGGCGCTTTAGTTCGTGGTTGGCGCTTTGGAGCTGTTCGTAGAGTTTCACTTGGGTGAGCAAATGCTTGACCCGCTGACGCAGGACGGCCCAATGGATGGGCTTAGTGACAAAATCGATCGCCCCAGAGGCAAAAGCTTGCTCAACAGATTCTTCGTCATCTAAACCCGTGATCATCAGCACTGGGGTGGCGCTGCCCTCTAGATGCTGCTCCATTTTTTGAATTTGTTGGCAGCAGGTGAAGCCATCCATGTGGGGCATCACAGCATCTACCAGCACCACGTCCGGCTGCATTTTGCTGAACATGGCTAGGCAATTTTCACCATCCACCGCTTCAATCACCTGGTAGCCGTCCTGTTCCATAGCCTGTCTAAGGCAGACCCTGACAACCTTGTCATCATCTGCAATCAAAACGAGAGGGGGATTGTGGGTTGAGAAGGTCATGGAGATACAACCGAATGGCAAAGGGGCGAATGGCAGAGGGCCGGAACTGGAAACTACGTTGTCTTCAAGTTAAGACTGCGTGAGTTGCCCTAAGAGTTCCCTTTTCTCTACCATTCCCAACTTACGATCGGGTATCCGTGTAATTTCGTGACTTTCTCAGCCCAACTTGGATGATTAAGCGGCCCCCGGTTGGAAATTTTCTAGGCCCTTAATGACTTTAACGTTGGTAATTTTGTCTCCAGCTTTAATCTCATGCAGAACATCTTGCCCCCCGGTGACGTAGCCAAAGATGGAATATCGCCCATCCAACAGGTTCAATCCAGCGGGGGTCAGTTCAGGTTCAAACAAAAAGAAAAAGAACTGGGAAGATCCGCCATTGGCATCTTCATTGGGGCGGGCCATGGCGAGCGCACCGTAGGCGCTAAAGGGCAATACGGGCTGATCTAGATAACGCCCTGCATCTTCTAAGGTCACGCCATAGGTAGGTACCTTGTCGCCTTTGACCAGAATTTCTAAGGGGACCGATCGGTAAGCTTTGGTCTTGGGATCGATAAAGCCTTCGTCAGGACCTTCAGGATCTCCGGTTTGGAGGACGTAGAAGTCTTCGGCGCGGTTAAAGGAAATGTTGTTATAGAATCCGCGCTGGATTAAATCGACAAAGTTTCCGGTGGTGACGGGGGCGCTGTAGCCGTCGAGCACCGCTGTGACGGCCCCTCTGTCAGTCTCAAACTCAACCGTGGCGCGGCCTTTCAGTTGTGCCAGTTGGCTGTATTCTGCGGGAACTTCGTAGGGAAATTCACCCAGCATCATTTCTTCGATCGCCGTAACGCGGGCAAGCAGTGCAGCGCGATGTTCAAGAATCTCTTCTTTTTTCTTGCCTTCTAGGTCGATGCGAAGCTGGTCCAGATCACCCTGTATGGCATCGAGCAGTTCACCGCCTTGAGCTTTCTGAGCATCGTTTGAGATGGAGGCGAGGATTTTGTCGCGCTTGTCTCGGAGGACCTGTTCAGCCCGCGTCAGGTCCGCTCCGATCGCACCCCAACGGCGATTGGCTCTGATCTGTTGCGAAATGTCTTCAATGGAAGTTTGGAGTTTGCGGATCTCAGGATTACTAATAGGAAGAGAGTTTCTTAGGATGGCCTTGGGATCAGTGATGGCGTTGCCTTGAGGTAGGGCAAGGGCAGGACTCACAAAGAGGAAAAATGCGACGCCGATCGCCGCGATGCTTTGAAGTGCAGCCCTTAGAGAACTAATTTTTGAGAATTGAAACGACATTTGAATACCTGGCTCCATAACTTAATCTCCCTTTCCAAGCCTATTCTCCCATAGCGGTTTGCGAATTACGTTGCGAATTTGTGAGAAAAATCCTTGTAGGGTTACAAGCGGCGGTACAATAAAGCGCTGAAAGTTCTGCTGAATCGATTTTTTAGAAACCCATGATTTCCAGTAACGATTTCCGATCCGGTGTCAGTATTGAGCTTGATGGTGCCGTCTGGCGCGTCATTGAGTTTTTGCATGTTAAGCCCGGTAAGGGTGCGGCTTTTGTCCGGACCAAACTGAAGAATGCTCAGACTGGCAACGTGATGGAAAAAACGTTCCGGGCTGGGGAGACGGTGCCACAGGCCGTTCTCGAAAAGAGTGTCATGCAGTTCACCTACAAAGAAGGTGACAAGTATGTCTTCATGGACATGGAAACCTACGAGGAGAGTCGTCTCAGTGAGACTCAAATCGGCGATCGTGTGAAGTACCTCAAAGAAGGGATGGATGCGACGGTCGTACAGTGGGGAGATCGGATCCTTGAAGTGGAACTGCCTAACTCGGTGGTCCTTGAGGTGACTCAAACCGATCCCGGTGTTAAGGGAGACACGGCGACGGGTGGTACCAAGCCTGCGATCGTCGAGACGGGTGCCCAGATTATGGTGCCTCTGTTTATTTCGATCGGGGAGAAAATCAAAATTGACACCCGCGAGGACAAATATCTAGGCCGTGAAAACTAGGCCCTGAAAACTGGGCTGTGGAAATCAAGAGCTATTGGTTGGGTTGTGTCGGGGAGCGTGATCCCAAACGGACTTTACCAGTAGCCAATAGCTTTGTTAAGGAGTGATCACTGTTGTGTCCGTAAATTTCAGCGAACTTCGAGAATTATTGCTGGCCGTCAATGAAACTGATATTTCAGAATTGACGCTCGAAAATGATGGCTTCAAGCTCACCATGCGACGTGGTGCGCCCCCTGTCGTTGCGATTCCGACGATCGCTCAGGCGACGATGCCCCTAACCGAGATTCCTATTGTTGCGAACACGGGACCCTCCACGTCTCTGCCGCCTGTAGATTTAAAGCTATTTGAGATCAAGTCGCCGATCGTCGGGACGTTTTATCGGGCACCGGGACCGGATGATTCGCCGTTTGTGGAGGTGGGCGATCGGATTAAGCCAGGGCAGGCGATTTGCATTGTGGAAGCGATGAAGGTGATGAATGAAATAGAGGGTGAGGTGGCTGGCGAAGTCGTCGAGATTTTGGTTCAGAATTCTCAGCCTGTTGAGTTTGACCAAGTTTTAATGCGGGTTCGATTAAGTTAGTGTGAACTAAGAATTTAGCCGTGAGAGTTTAGAAGTGAGTTGATCGGGATCGATCGCTTGTTTCTAGACTCTTTTTTGATCTAAAACATTACTTTTCTTCAAGCATTCCTAAATCTCTATATGGTTGAATAGATTAGGGTTACAACGATCGATGAAATGATGGATTGTTTATTTTTTTGACTTTTAAGGCATTTTATGGAATCAACAGTCCCTGTTTTAGAAGGTGCTTTGGAAGAGGTTCTGAGCTTTGAGGCGTTGGAGTCTGTGGCCCTTGATCTGGACGGGGG
>JANMIS010000547.1:0-3211 GCA_031375925.1 Synechococcales cyanobacterium OTE_70_concoct_197_sub | reverse complement strand
CTCGCTCATCGAAGAGGCTGCGGCAGCTATGGAAGAGGTGGCCTAATGAGTGACGTAGTCACGCTTAGCAACCTGGGCGACGAGCTCAAGCTTGAGATCAAGCAAGGAGCAACATGGGACGGCGGCGAGTTCGAGCTCATGTATGAGGACGAAAACGGTAACGTCACCGTCCCTGTCGACTTGACGGGTGCGGTTGTGACGATGCAGTTCCGTCGCAAGGGACTCGACACTGGCACGCCACCGGCCGAAGCGACTTGTGCGATCACCAATGCGGCCGGTGGCAAGTTCAATCCATCGATGACGGCAGCGCAGACGGCGGCGATCCCTGCTGGGGAATTGATCACGAGCAAGGAGAGCGCTTACACATTCGACGTATTCGTCACATGGACAGCCACGAGCGTCAAGTGGGAACTCTATCACGGCAACGCGTTTTTCTTCCGACGGGTAACTAAGTGACCACACCGACGATCCGCCTGACGATTAAGCCTGCGCCAATCATTCGTGGGACGGTGCGCGGTATTGGATTGCCTGGTCCGGCTGGTGCAGATGGCAGCTTTGCGCCTGTGGCCGATAGTACGCTCGTTGGCAACGTGAGCGGTGGATCTGCGATTCCTGTCGGGCTCCCCAAAGCGACGATAAAGTCGCTCTTGAATTTTGTGGAGCCATCTGAGTTGACTTGGGCAAGCATCGCGAACAAGCCAGCTACGTTCGCACCGTCCGCGCACAGCCACCCGTTAAGCGATCTGACTGGGCTGGGAACCGGCGTTGCCGCTGCATTGGCGTTGTCCGCAAGCGGATCGGGTGGCGGGTTTGCCAGGACGGATAGCCCAACGTTTAATGCAGACATATCAACACAAGCAGCGTTGAAGCTAAGATACAGACCAACTTTCAATGATGCAGCGTACCTTGTCTTTGAAAACAATTCAGGGACCCAACAGGGGGCTATTGGTTGCACGAATTCGGGACTAGTCCACACGAACGCAAGACACTCGTTTTGGAATACTGCCTTTTCAGTGGAGCAGTTGAGACTCACTGATACGGCTGCGGTTTTCGCAGGTACAGTCAACGGGTTCACTTTAGACGTTTTAAGCGGTCGTGGTCGGATATTCCAAGGAGCAGGGGTCGGAACGGACATTCAAGCCAACGAAGCTGTTAATCCCCTCTTCCGCGTTAGTTACGCTGGTGCTGAGTTTCCATTCAGTGTCAGTCGTAATTTGGTGGCAGTAACAGGCAACATCACCGCATCAGGCACTGTAACAGCCCCCACGTTTGCCGCAACAACAGCCGGGCAACTATTTAACCAGTTTAACAACTTAACGATTGCGGCTACCTACGGCGGACAGATGACCTCGCCAAGTGGATGGGAAATACTAAACACAAACGGGACAGCAAATGACACTCTAGTCGTAAAAAGTCAGGGTGCTCTGTATAGTTTGCGATCTAATCACGCCGGTTCTGACAAGTTTCGGGTCACTGGAAATACCGGAGACGTTTGGGCAGCTGGCAACATCACCGCAAGCGGTACCCTTACCACAGGAGGACCGTACTCAAGTCTCCAAGCACCACAGGTGAGATTTTGTAACGGAAGTGGAGCAGCAGTTTCCGCATTTGAATTGGTTGCAAAGAGTGGAGCAACCGACGCATCGAAGTATCAGTGGATCACAGGATATGCTGATTCGCGACTTGAGCTTTATACGCAGTCGAGTTCGGGTGGAACTTACGATACGAGAGCAATGCAGGTTACTCGTTCTGGACAGGTGACATTTGATCAGTCTACAACCGTGAACGGAACTTTTGTAGCCGCAGGCGGTTGTGTGAGACTTATTTCCGATGGCACAAACGGTTATGTGGATGCGTTTGGGTCTGGCGCAGCATCGCTAATATTTCGAGTCGCATTAGATCAGACAGCGTTGACAATCAATGCATCAAAGCATGCCACTTTTGCAGGCAACATCACCGCAAGTGGAACCCTTGGCTTCTCCCAATCCAGATTCCAACAATCGGCAGCCCAAACGCTTCAAACCCAATGCTTCGACACTTCGCTCTCAGCATGGCAAGAGACGATGCGGCAACAGGCCTCGCCAACTGGTGCCAAATGGTCCGTGTTCGGCGCGACGCCGGTGATTCAGCCCGCTGCCATCGCCGACACGACAGGCGCAATTCTCATGGTGCTTGAGGGCGAAGTGAACAAAGTAAAACAAGCAATCCGTAGTCTCGGATTGATAGCTCCTTAACAATTTTGGGATTCTCTAACTAGGAACATCATGTCCAAAACTCACTTCCGCACGTATCTGTCTCGCTTCATCGTTAACTTGAACGCATTCGAATTCATAGGTTCCGCGCAGGATCGCCAAGGCAACCAGCGGCCAGCACTCGGCAAGCAATCGCCAATGCTCCAAGCGGGCCTCACCCTGTTTATCGGCGATGAATCGAAGCCGAGAGACGTCGGTAGCCAAGACTATATTTTCACTTCAAAGAACACGCCACCGACCGCATCGCATAACGGACTGCCATCAATGCAGGAAATCCTGCCAGCCGAGGTACTCGATGCCTGGCTTGGCGAGCTCGACAAGGTGATCGATACGAAACTGCCTTTCTATTCCGACGAGTCGGACGATGCAAAGACCGGGGGGCCGGAGGGCTTTATCCGCGTCAATCGCATCGAAGTCAACTTGCCATGGGCTAGACCTGATCAGCATTCGATCGTCGTGATTTGCGGGCTGTACGAGGACGGCAAGTATCAACGGCAAGTCGTCAGCTCCTCCATCGTGGTGAGCTTCGTTTCCGCGGAATACGCAGAGCGATTATTCCGCGAGGTAACTCAACGCGAACCATCGGCATCGGAACTCGCGACCTTCATGGCCGAGAACGATATGTTTGACTTGGGTGGGTTCGTCACGATTCCTGCCATTCAAATGGGGGTGGCGCTCATGGTCGCAAATCTCTACGCGACGCTCAAAGCCAAAGTCTATCAGTACGTGGGAATCGACGTGCCGACGATTATGGCACGCTTTGCTGAGAACCTGAACGCGATGTATCCCGCGAAATCGGCTTAGCCCAATCTGGTACGGAACTAATCCGGAATTGATGGCCCCTCGCGTAGTCTGGTCTCCATGGAACCACACGCGACCGAAACGCTGCATGCCAACGAAGCGAGAGAGGACAGTCTGCTGCGACTGACCGCTGTCGAGCGTCTCTCGTTGCATGCGAC
>JANMIS010000538.1:0-3231 GCA_031375925.1 Synechococcales cyanobacterium OTE_70_concoct_197_sub | reverse complement strand
GTAAAGGCCATTGATTTGGGTATGTATAGCCCAGAGAATTATTGCGATTTGATTTTTTTTTGGGAATTTAGTTGCAGAAATTATGGTCATACACATCCCCCATACCAATCAATGAGTCATTGCTGGATTTGATATTAGAGTGCCTGCACTGCGATAATAATAAAGCGATCGATCTTTTTTTAAAGTAGAGCTTTCAATGCAAGACAAACTGATGCTAATGATTCCGGGACCCACCCCCGTCCCCGAGCGCGTGCTTCAAGCTATGGCCAAACACCCCATGGGCCACCGTAGCGCCGACTTTAGCGCTATCTTTGGAGAAGTCACCGAAAACCTCAAATGGCTTCACCAAACCCAAAATGACCTGCTCATTCTAGCCGCCAGCGGAACAGGCGTGATGGAAGCAGGAATTATTAACTTTCTTAGCCCCGGCGACAAGGTGATTGTCGGCTCTAATGGCAAGTTCGGTGAGCGCTGGGCGGAAGTCACCGATGCCTATGGTCTCAATACACAGCGCATCACCAGTGACTGGGGAAAACCCCTCGACCCAGAATTGATCCGCATCGCCCTCGAAGCTGACACCAACAAGGAAATCAAAGCCGTTATCGTCACCCACAGCGAAACCTCCACAGGCGTCATCAACGATCTTGAAACCATTAACAAACATGTCAAAGCTCACGGAGCCTTGATTATTGTGGATACCGTTACCAGCCTCGGTGCTTGTAGCGTTCCAGTGGATGCTTGGGGTTTGGATGTCGTGGCTTCAGGGTCGCAGAAGGGCTATATGATTCCGCCGGGTTTGGGCTTTGTGACGGTGAGTGCCAAGGCGTGGGAGGCTTACAAAACAGCGAAACTGCCGCGCTTCTATTTTGACTTGGGCAAGTATCGCAAAGATGCCGCGAAAAATACGACGCCGTTTACCCCGGCGATCAATTTAATCTTTGCAATGCAGGCATCACTGCAACTCATGAAAGAAGAGGGGCTAGACAATATCTTCGCCCGTCACGATCGCCACAGTCGTGCCACCCGCGCTGCGATGAAGGCCATGTCATTGCCTCTGTATGCACCGGATGATCATTCAAGCCCCGCTATTACCGCTGTCATGCCGACCAGCGTGGATGCTGAGAAGGTTCGATCGGTGATGAAAAAGAAATTCGACATCGTGCTAGCAGGCGGCCAAGATGCGCTGAAGGGCAAAATTTTCCGCATTGGGCATTTGGGTTTTGTGAGCGATCGGGATATCTTAACGGCGATCGCAGCCTTGGAAGCAACGTTGATTGAACTCGGTGCGCCGGGTGTAACGCCTGGGGCTGGAGTGGCTGCCGCTGCTGCGGTCTTTGCGGCGGGTAAATAAATTCTATTCTTCAAGCCATTGTGGAACGTATTGATTCACATTTTTAAGATCATGATCCCACTGTTTATACAGGGGGTCATTTTTTTGGACCAGTTTCCAAAAGTCTTTGGAATGGTTCATGTGAATGGTGTGACATAGTTCATGAATCAGGACGTAACGCACTATCTGGGGCGGGAGAAAAAGCAACTTGTAATTCAGGCTAATATTTTTATCACTAGAACAGCTTCCCCAGCGCGTTTTTTGGCCTCGAACACTGACATGGTTAAACGGTAAATCAAAGTCTTTACTCAATGCCCGCAGCCAAGGCCCCAAAACGATTTCTGCCCGTTGCGTTAACCACGATCGTAATGCTTTACGACAAAGGGCTTCGTTGGACGTATTGCCCCAAAGGATAACAGTTTCGGGGAGTTGGCTAATGCGAATACTGAGTGCATTGGCGGGAGTATATTCAATAGTCCAGGTTTCGGTATTGGCGAGAAAGGTGATGTCTTTGGGGAGCGTTGCAGGTAATCTTTCTTGGGCCTGGATTTTGGTGCGGTGTTTTTCAATCCAGACTTGATGCGTTTCGACAATTTCAGGCACCTTAGCCCGATCGAATCCCACAGGTACGACCACCTCTAGCTTTCCTTGGGGCGAAATTCGTAGATTAATCCGTTTAGCCCGGTGACTTTCGCGAATGGTGTAAGCGACGGGTCCTGGCATGGCGGGTTGCATAACAGATAGCTTGAGAACAGGTTCACTCTCTAGGATATCCGATCGGCTCCCAAACGTTCAGACAATAGCGTAGCTGTCCCAAAATCACCTTCTGTCGCTATGATTGACATATCGATACGAATTATTTTAATGAGTAATTAATATGATTGCAGAAACGATGATAAAACCATCTTCTTGGATTAATCGAGGGATCGTCTTGCGCCAAGTTGAAAGCTTCAATCTGTTTAAATTCTCTGACGAATTGCAAGATCGACTCGATGAATTAAACGATCGGCTTAAAACATTAGGCTTATCAGAGTCTGAGCAAGCGGAGTGGAAAGGGCTGCTGGAACTCGATCAAATCTTTACGTTACTCAATGCCAAAGTTCTAGCAGGTTGATATGGCGCTTTCTATTTCCCTTCGTCAACAGGTGAGATTGAGAGCAGATAAACGATGTGAGTATTGCCATTCACCTGAAAAAGTCAGTGCGGCACGTTTTGAGATTGATCACACTCATCCTCGATCGCTGGGCGGTTCCGATGATTTCGATAATCTTGCATTAGCCTGCCAACGCTGCAACGGTAATCGCTATAATTTTATCCAGGCATCCGATCCATTAACACAAATCAAAGTAGCCGTATTCAATCCTCGTATTCATCAGTGGGCTGACCATTTCCAGTGGAGCCAAGATGCCTGTTATGTTTTTGGGACGAGTGCGATCGGTCGAGCTACGGTGTCTCGTCTCGATATGAATGACGAATTTCACAATGATGCAGCGATCGTCGAAGCGAAAGCGGCTTGGGTAAAGGTCGGATGGCATCCGCCTAAAGACGATCCGCAATAGGGATTTTAAACAGAATTCTGGGTTTCCTTTGTAGAGGGGTAGATTCGTCTCAGCCCTCACCCCCAATTCTGTCCAGACTCAAGCTGAGTCGAAGTCTCCCATGAAGATGCCCAAACCGATCGCAACGCTCCGACGCAATCTCAACCAAGCCGCCACGATCGTCATTGTGTTTGCGATTACCAGCACTGGATTAGTTTGTCTAGCGCGTGGACATGTAGGGTTCGAGATGGTGGAGCTTCAGGGTTACGATCGGATGATGCGTTGGAAAACTAGCCCCGGTAGCGATCCTCGTCTTCTTTTAGTGGAAATCGACGAAACCGATTTACAAACGCTAAAGCAAAC
>JANMIS010000496.1:0-12856 GCA_031375925.1 Synechococcales cyanobacterium OTE_70_concoct_197_sub | reverse complement strand
ATTCCACCTTGCAGTTTCACCTGTAAGGACTCGGTGCTTAGGGTCGTCACAACGCCTCTGATATGGACCTCAGGGCGGGTCATCAGCTTGCCATCCCAGCCGATCGTCGCTGCAACTGTAACGACCCCATCGCCCGCTAAGTGCTGACGCTCTTTCAAGACCCGATCGTCTACTACGCCCGATCGTGAAGTATCCATGAGTTCGATACCCGATGGCACCTTAACGCCCTTTGTAATGCTGTTTTCACGCAATTCAATAGTGTCGCCATTGTCGATGATGATCATGCTTTCCGCTGGGATGCCCATGGACTGAGCGGTCTGGGAATGCTTGACCAACATACGATGCTCACCGTGAACAGGTAAGAAAAACTTGGGCTTGGTTAAAGCCAACATCAGTTTTTGGTCTTCTTGGCAACCATGACCAGAGACGTGAATGCCTGCCTCACGGCCATAAACCACCTTCGCGCCCTGCATCATCAGCCGATCGATCGTGTTCACCACAGAAATGGTGTTACCAGGAATCGGGTTCGCACTAAAGACGACGGTATCGCCTTGACGAATTTTGATTTGGCGGTGTTCTTGATTGGAAATACGGGTTAGAGCCGACATCGGTTCGCCCTGAGACCCGGTGGTCAAGATCACCAGTTTGTTATCAGGAATCCGGTTCACAGAAGCGATCGGTACCATGGTTTCATCTTTGCATTTGATGTAGCCGAGGTTCCGAGCGTGGGCAATCACGTTCAGCATCGATCGGCCCAAGACTGCGACAGATTTGCCGTATTTTTCTGCGAGTTCGAGGATCATGTTGACCCGGTGAACGGATGACGCAAAAGTAGTGATGATCAAGCGACCTTCAGCCTGCATGTAGATTTTTTCGAGATTCGGGAAAACAGCGCGCTCTGAAGGCGTAAATCCAGAAAGCTCAGAGTTAGTCGAATCGCTAATCAAGCACTGAACGCCTTTTTCGCCGTATTCTGCCAGACGCTGAATGTCAAAGGTTTCCCCGTCCACAGGCGTATGGTCAAACTTAAAGTCACCTGTGTGAATCACAATCCCAACAGGTGTGTGAATAGCAACGGTAAAGCTATCCGCCATGGAGTGGGTGTTGCGGATGAATTCCACGAGGAAGTGGGTGCCAATGCGAATGAAGTCACGAGGTCCAACGCGGCGCAGTTCAGTCCGATCGGCCACGCCTGCCTCCTGAAGTTTGCCTTCAAGCAATGCTAACGCCAATCTAGGACCGTACATCACGGGAATGTTGATTTGTTTCAGGTGGAAAGGAATCCCGCCAATGTGATCTTCGTGTCCGTGGGTGATGATCATCCCTTGGATTTTGTGTTGGTTTTCCCGCAGGTAGGTCATGTCGGGCAGCACAATATTTACGCCGTGCATTCCGTCCGTGGGGAAGGCGAGACCTGCATCAAGAAGCATGATTTCGTCGCCATATTCAAAGACGCAGGTGTTCTTTCCGATTTCGTGAAGTCCGCCGAGGGGAATGATTTTGAGCGCATCGCTGTTGTCGCGGGCGACGATCGTTTGGACATCATTGATCTTGACGACGGGCTTAGCTCCGCTGCGGGTCACGACTTTGCGTTCACTCGTTCCAGTCGATCGGCTGCTAACGGCACGGGGTTCGGATTTAGAAGTGCTGATATCGGTCATGTGAGAGGTCTCCTTAGAGATAGGGTTGATGATTTTCTTGCTAGGAATTGAGTTCGGCATGGTTCTTCGATGAAATTGAAATCTACGGTCTGTGTGAGTGGCTGTGAATGACTTAGAGATTTTTAGCTAGAGGATTTTTAGCTCTCCCATGACCCGTTGAAGCACCTCCACAACTTCATCCGGCACGTCGCACAACGGAAGCCGACAACCTCCCACCTCCCACCCTAAAAGGCGAAGAGCTGCTTTCACCGGGATGGGATTGGCAGTGAGAAAGAGGGCCTTGCACAGGGGCAACAGTTGCGTATGAATCTGGGTGGCTTGTTGATGGTCTCCAGTTTCAAACGATCGAATCATCTTCTGAAGCAGGTTCCCCGTCAGATGACTGGCGACACTGACCACTCCGCACCCGCCGATCGCCAAGGTCGGCAAGGTTAGGGAGTCATCGCCGGAATAAATCGCAAATTCCGGTGGGGTCGATCGGCGAATGTCACTCGCTTGATCAAGGCTACCACTGGCTTCCTTAATGGCAACGATGTTTGACACCTCAGCTAAACGCTTGACCGTATCGGGCGCTAGAGACTGTCCGGTGCGGCCCGGAACGTTATACAGCATGATCGGCAAATCAGGGACCGCATCGGCGATCGCCTTAAAATGCAGATACAAGCCTTCTTGAGGCGGCTTATTGTAATAAGGAACCACCTGCAAGGATCCATCTAAGCCCAAGGCATGGGCTTTTTGAGTTGCTACAATGGCTTCAGACGTAGAGTTGGATCCGGTTCCAGCCATGACTTTCGCCTTACCCGCTACCGCTTTCTGCACGACCCGAAACAATTCAAACTCTTCATCCCATGACAGCGTAGGAGATTCTCCCGTGGTGCCACAGATCACCAGAGTATCAGTCCCATTTTCGGCGAGATGAACGGCTAGACGCTCTGCAACGCCATAATTAACCGTGCCATCGCTCGAAAAAGGGGTCACCATCGCCGTCAGGACGCGGCCAAAAGTGTTTTGTAAAGCGGGTTGTAAATTCGTCACACTCAAGTATTTACTCCTTGAAACCTGCATAGCCTCGATCGAAAGACAAATTGCCTATTCCATTTGTGGCTTTAACCAATTTTTCTCGATCAGCAATTCAGCAATCTGAACGGCATTGAGGGCCGCTCCTTTACGAATCTGATCGCCGCATAGCCATAGGTCTAGACCATTAGGATGGGAAATGTCTTGGCGAATCCGCCCCACCAAGACATCATCTTTTCCACTGGCATCGATCGGCATGGGAAAGTAATTCTTCTGCCAATCTTCCACGAGTGCAACGCCCGGAGCTGCTGCAACTAAGGCGCGGGCTTCGGCCACATCAAAGGGCTGATCAAACTCTAGGTTCAATGCCTCAGAATGTGCCCGCAAAACCGGAACCCGAACACAAGTAGCGGTTACGCGCAGGTTGGGTTCATTGAAGATTTTGCGGGTTTCGTTGACCATTTTCATTTCTTCTTCACAATAGTGATTCTCCAGAATGGGAGAGTTATGCGGAAACAGATTGAAGGCCAAGGGATAGGGCAAAATTTCAGGCTTTGGTTCTTCACCTTTGAGAATGGACTGAGCTTGAAGTTTAACTTCCTCCATGGCCCTCGCTCCCGCTCCGCTAGCAGATTGGTAGGTAGAAGCCACAATGCGCCGAATAGGCTGCACTTGATGCAATGGATAGACCGCCACCGCCATCAAAATTGTGGTGCAGTTGGGATTTGCAATCACGCCTTTGTGATGTTTGGCAGCTTCCGGGTTGACCTCCGGAACCACGAGGGGCGTTTCCGGATCCATACGAAAGGCGCTAGAGTTATCGATCATCACGGCTCCCGCCTGAACGATCGCCTCCACCCACTGCTTAGAAATCGACCCGCCCGCCGAGGCCAAAACAATGTCTACATCTTCAAAGGATTCCTTAGTTACCGCTTCTAAGGTTAAGGTTTGGCCTTTGAAGACGATCTGGGTGCCTGCCGATCGAGGTGATGCTAGCAACTTCAATTCAGCAATGGGAAATCGGCGTTCCTCTAACAATTCGAGCAACTCTGTACCCACTGCGCCTGTCGCGCCCAAAATGGCAACGCGATACGATTGACTCAATCTGAACCTCCTAACCCTGTATCCATAATCTTAAACCGATCGTTTAAGTCAACCTATCCATCGCCCTAAAGCCATAAACTAGCATTCAGAAAGCGAGAACTGAAAAACCCAAACCTCTCCTACTTGAAAACTCATAGAAGCCTTTAGTCGAGTCAACCTGCGATCGAAATTGACTCACTTATCGATGGCCAACCGTTCGAACTCAAGTTCCTACGAAACCTTGAAAATCCCTCAATCGAACCTCTAAGCCGTTCGATTCAAAACCTCGTACATGTTTTTTGTCTTCATCTGTTGCTAAGCATTATAGCGGACTTATCCAAAAAATGCGATCGTATTCCATCACTGAGTCAGATCAAAGCCATAGGCTAGATTCGGAGAGAGCATTATGATTTTGACACTCCGTGATCAACCTGTCACCACATGAGCTAGGATTAGCAACTGCGATACTCGACCACTAGAGTTTATACAATAGCTAGCTACTACGATGAAAGTTACCCAGGAAAAACTGCCCGCGAGCCAAATTGGCTTAGAAATTGAAATTTCAGCGGAAATGACCAAGAAGGCGTACGAAAGCACGATCCAGAAATTCATGCGCCAAGCAAATATTCCTGGGTTCCGAAAGGGCAAGGTGCCCCGTCAGGTCATTGTGCAACGCTTTGGCACCATGGGAATCAAGGCGACCTCCCTTGAAGATTTGGTGGACCAATCTATTAAAGATGCTATCAAGCAAGAAAAAATTGAAGCCCTAGGCAACATTCAATTGAAGTCTGACTTCGAACAATTGATTGCGGTCTATGAACCTGGTAACGCCCTAGTCATTAAGGCAGCGGTAGACGTTCAGCCCGAGGTTAAGCTCTCTCAACATAAAGGGCTTACTGTTCAGGTTGAAGAAGTAAAGCTAGACAGCACTCGCATTGATGAGTCGATCGAAGGCTACCGCAAACGCCTTGCGACCTTGGTGCCGATCGAAGATCGTGCGGCCCAGATGGGTGATGTTGTGGTTGTGGACTACCACGGTCGATATACCCCTGAAGGCGGCGAAGAAATGGATGTCCAAGGCGGCCAAGCCGAAGACTACACCATGGACCTTGAAGAGGGTGAACTCATTCCTGGTTTTATCGATGGCATCATCGGCATGAAGGTTGATGAGACGAAAGATGTCATTGCCACCTTCCCTGAAGACTACCAAGACGACGACCTCGCGGGCCAAGAGGCAACTTTCAAAGTCACCCTGAAGGAACTCAAAGGCCGTGAACTACCTGAGGTGAATGACGACTTCGCCAAAGAGCTGACCGATGGCGATGTAGAAACGATCGCTCAACTTCGCACCAACATGGAAAATAATTTCCAGCGCGACATCGACGATCGCAACAAGCAAAACAAAGAGACCGCCATTCTCAATGAGTTGCTGAAATATATTGAGGTTGAAATTCCTGAGACGTTGCTCGATCGTGAACTTAATTACATGCTGTCCCAGACTGCCATGCAGCTTCAGCAGCAAGGTCTGGATATCCGTCAAATCTTCACGCCAGAAATGATGCCCGCGCTAAAAGATCGCTCTCGCCCTGAAGCAGCCGATCGGATTAAGCGCACCCTTGCCCTAGGCCAAGTCGCTAAGCTTGAAGGCTTGAAACTAGAGGACGACGTTTTTGATGCTCGTTACCAAGAAGCATTGGTTGAGTTAAAGGGGCAAGACATCGATCGTAATCGCCTAAGAGAAGTCTTGGGAGAAGACATGCTCAAGGAAATCATCTTGGACTGGATTGAAGCGAACTGGACCTTGGAATTTGTTCCTGAAGGGAGCTTGACTCCTGAAACGCCTGAAGTCGAAGCGAAAGACCAAGATGTAGATGTCGTTGCCGAAACAATCGCGGAGTAGCGCTAGGTCAATGTGATCGTTGCCTGGAGAGGATTCAGTTGATTCGGCAATTTCACCTGAATCCCCTCAACAGTTCCCATGGAACTAAGGCATAATGAAGGGAAATAAGCACTTTAAAACCTTGATTGGACCTTTCCTAACTCCTATGATTTCTCAATCTGCTGGCTACGAACTTACGAGTACCTCTCGTCATCAGGAGATCGTCTCCTCCACCGTAGTGCCCATGGTTGTCGAACAATCCGGACGTGGAGAGCGCGCATTTGATATCTACTCTCGACTGCTGCGGGAACGCATCATTTTCTTGGGGACTGACGTAAACGATACGATCGCCGATGCCATCATCGCCCAAATGCTTTTTCTCGAAGCCGAAGACCCCGAGAAAGACATTCAGCTTTATATTAATTCTCCCGGCGGATCTATTACAGCGGGCATGGGCATCTATGACACCATGAACCAAGTGACCTGCGATGTCGCCACTATTTGTTTTGGACTTGCGGCCAGTATGGGAGCCTTTCTCCTATCCGGTGGAGCAAAAGGAAAGCGTATGTCTTTGCCTAGTTCTCGCATCATGATTCACCAACCTCTTGGTGGCGCTCAAGGTCAAGCTGTGGATATCGAAATCATGGCCCGAGAAATTCTCTACCACAAGAGCACCCTAAACGGACTCATGGCCGAACACACCGGACAGCCCCTAGCCAAAATCGAAGAAGACACCGAACGGGACTACTTCATGTCTGCCGAGGAAGCGAAGGCTTATGGGTTGATTGATAGTGTCATCTACCGTGAGGACCGCATCGGCACACCTCTGCTTTCAGTAGTGGCCTAAACCCCAGCTTGTATTCACGCTAGAGCAGAACCGATCGTTGTACGAGGTCAACAGTCACCATGCCGAAAACTTACGATTCTCACCTGAAATGTTCCTTCTGTGGAAAATCGCAAGAGCAGGTCCGCAAGCTCATTGCAGGACCCGGCGTTTATATTTGTGACGAGTGCGTTGACCTCTGCAACGAAATTTTGGATGAGGAGCTATTCGATAGCACCGGATCCTCTCCCCAACCTGTCCCGAATCGTCGCGATCAACCCCAAGAGAAGCGAAAAACTCGCACCACGCCCATCACCATGGGCCAGATTCCCAAACCCAGGGAAATTAAGCTTCATCTCGACGAGCATGTTGTCGGACAGAACGAAGCTAAGAAAGTCTTATCTGTTGCGGTCTACAACCATTATAAGCGTCTGACCTATCTCGAATCCCACGGCGAAGAAGACAAGCCCGAAATTGAACTCCAAAAATCTAACATCTTACTCATTGGGCCTACTGGGTCCGGCAAAACGCTTCTAGCTCAAACGCTTGCCGACATTTTGGATGTGCCGTTTGCTGTGGCCGATGCGACGACGCTGACAGAGGCAGGTTACGTCGGCGAAGACGTGGAAAACATTTTGCTGCGGCTGCTGCAAGTGGCCGACTTAGATGTCGAAGAAGCCCAACGTGGCATTATCTATATTGACGAGATTGATAAAATTGCTCGTAAAAGTGAAAACCCATCGATCACCCGCGATGTTTCAGGGGAAGGTGTTCAGCAAGCATTGCTGAAAATGTTGGAAGGCACGATCGCAAACGTTCCTCCCCAAGGCGGAAGAAAGCATCCCTATCAAGACTGCATTCAAATCGACACCAGTAATATTTTGTTTATCTGCGGCGGTGCGTTTGTCGGACTCGACAAAATTGTTGAGCAGCGCATCGGCAAAAAATCCATGGGATTTGTCCAAGCGGGCCGGGAAGGAATCTCTGCGGAAAAACGATCGGCAGATATGTTGAAAAACATGCAGGCTGATGACGTGGTGAAATTTGGCATGATTCCTGAGTTTATTGGGCGGATTCCAGTTGCTGCAACTTTGGAACCCTTGGATGAAGAGACCCTGATGGCCATACTCACCGAACCTAAAAACGCTCTAGTTAAGCAATATCAAAAACTGATGCGGATGGACAATGTGCAGCTTGAGTTTCGCTCTGATGCAGTCAAAGCGATCGCCTCCGAAGGCTACCGTCGCAAAACCGGGGCGCGGGCCTTGCGCAGCATTGTAGAAGAATTGATGCTTGACATCATGTACGAGGTCCCATCCCGTAAAGATGTCACCCGCTGCATTATCACCCGCGAAATGGTCGAGAAACGATCGACCGCTGAACTCCTTATTCATCCATCCTCACTGCCTAAGCCTGAGTCTGCGTAATGCCATTTTTGACTGTTCGAGCTTGTGAAACTTACTACGAGTGGATTACTGAAAAATCTGGTGAGCGAACCGATCGGCCTGTACTGGTTTTTTTGCATGGCTGGGGTGGTTCGGCCCGATATTGGCGATCGACGGCTGAAGCATTGAGCGATCGATATGATTGCTTGACTTATGATTTACGTGGGTTCGGACGGAGCAAGATTGTGGTGGGTGACGAACCGACGGCCTACAGCTTGAAGTCTTATGGTGACGATTTGGATGAGCTGTTGCGGCAGTTGCAGGTCGATCGAGTTTCGGTGATTGCCCATTCAATGGGTTGTTCCATTGCGACTTATTTATTGGAAAACTGGGGCAATCGAGTTGAGCGATGCATTCTGACCTGTGGCGGAGTTTTTAAATTTAATGCTGTGATTTTTGGTATTTTTTATCAGTTTGGGCAACTTGTGATTAATTTTCGTCCGCCTTGGTTTTATCGACTTCCGGGCATGGACTTTCTCGTGATGCAGCGGTTTTTGCATCGCCCGATTCCCATGAGCGATCGGCAGGAATTTATTGAAGATTATCTTGGGGCTACGTCTGACGCGGCGATCGGCACCCTCTTGAGCGTTGCTAATGCCCAGACCTGTCAAGATATTTCAGCGCAGATTACAAATTTAAAAATCCCGACGTTGGTGCTGTCCTGCGATCGGGACACCATTGTTCCCGCCCGTCTCGGACGTGCTGCCGCTGCTTTAAATCCTAGTTTGACCTACCAAGTTTTAAAAAAGGTCGGTCATTTTCCCATGCTAGAGGATTCAGAAAGTTTCTTGGGCGCTGTACGAAATTTTCTGAATCCTCCTGACTCAACCTCTTTAGTTTCCTAACGAGTCGTTGTATTCAGAACCGTGGTGGGTTTAAATCCAATGCCTAGGACAAAGAATTGGGTGGTGTTGACGGTGGGGCCTGTGGGGGCTGTGGGGCTGTAGTTGTTGTCACTCATGAGGATGAGCGATCGTTGACCATTGGGTAAAACGGGTCCCCAGGTCATGGCTTCGAGATTGGGCATCTTTGTTTTGAGATTAGCAAAATCAAACACCAATTGTTTCTTCGCTGGAACAATGCCAGAACTTGCTGCATTTCTCGTTCGAATATCCGTCGCTCCTTTGAGGTCAAATTCATAGAGTCTGGCACTAAACACTGATGGCGAAGATTGTACGTAGGTTCGCTCTAATGCCAGGTACCGATCGCCCGTGCTATCCAAAGCCAAAATCTCCGACACTGCCGTGAGTCCCGGTGCAAAAATATTCAAAGGAATCGTCTCTGCGTTGTACAAAAATTCCTGAGTGCCTTGAGTTTGCAGATCGTAGCGTAGGACCCTCGATCGTTTGAATTCATTGGGATTGGTCAGCGTATTTTTCAGCAGTTTCTGGGTGCCGTCGGTGATGAGCGCCGATTCGGTTATTGCCGTCAAATAGCGATTGTCCGGCGTAGTGGTTAAGCCTTCAAAGCCACGATTAGATTGAATTCCAGTAAGTTGGTTGCCGTTGCGATCAAAAGTCGCTTTGAATTTTGCATCGATCGGTAATGTCGCCAATTGCTGTCCGGTTCTGACGGAAAACTGGTTAATGGTTGGATTAACCACTGGATTGCGCGTGATGTAACCTTCGGACGAAATCCATAGTTTGCCGTCGCGGGTCAGGGCAATGCCTTCATTGTCTAGTGCTTGGGCTGGAATGGCCGCACCCGTTGCAGTTTTTAAATAAGTTGTTGAGATAGGCAGAATTTGAACTGCATTGCCTTGGAGTTTAATCGTTAAAGTATGGAACTTTGCGTCTCCGGTGGGGGCATTGTCGTTGAGGAGGTGGTAGGTGTCGTTGCCTGCGTAGGTGATGCCGGAGAGGCCATTAAGGGTGGTGGCAGGGGCGATCGGAGCATTATTCGGGATGGTCTGCTGCCCAATAAAGGTAGCGCTTTGAATTTCAAAGGCTTGGGCCGTGGGGACAGCTAGCATGAGCGCAAAACCAGACAATAGAGCAAGTTGAGCTAGGATTTTCATGATCTTAAAAAATTGAGATTACAGAACTGTATCAAACTCTTTTTAATTTACCCTGGTTAGAACTAAAAGTTTTTCAAAACAATATTTGACCAAGTTTCATTTTTTATCAGCAGTCCCCTATACTGACGCTGATTGACATGATGTAGAGGGCTATTCAGCATGACACAGAGCAATATCGAGTTCTGGGATCTTGTATTAAAAACCTGTGAAGCCCTGTGCGATCGGGTGGGCGATCGGTTGTTGCAAGATTTTGGAACATTGCAGGCGATCGAAAAAGCAGATGGGTCGCTGGTGACGCAGGCAGATCAATGGTCTGATGCGGAACTCCGTCAGGGCCTTCAATTGGTTTTTCCGGACCATGGGGTTTTGACAGAAGAGACAATTCATACTTTTCCCGCCAATGACTGGTGCTGGGTGGTTGATCCGCTGGATGGGACGACGAACTTTACGCGGGGAATTCCGCTGTGGGGCATTTCGATCGGTTTGCTTTATCAAGGAACTCCGGTGTTTGGGTATGTGCGGATGCCAACGTTGGGACAGTCTTTTTATGGATATTGGGCGGGGGATTCGGGTTTGGAGATGCCTGTGGGTGCTTTTCGCGATGGTGTTGCGATCGGCATTAGTCTAGATGACCCTAGCAGCAATCATTTTTTCAATCTCTGCGCTAGAAGTCTCAGTGTTTTACAAAATCCCGTTCCAGCGAAGATTCGGATGTTGGGGATTTCGACCTATAGCCTGTTGGCCGTAGCGATGGGAGCAGCATTAGGTGCGGTGGAAGCGACACCAAAGATTTGGGATATTGCGGCGACTTGGGCGATCGCTCAAGCGGCTGGGGCTTGCTGGGTTGCACTGGAAGAGGAGCCGATTTTCCCATTGACGGTAGGGATGAATTATGGCGATCGGTCTTATCCGACTTTGGTGGTGTCGCAGGAGTCGGTGAGGGTGGTTTTTGAGCCGTTGGTTAGAGGGGGGCGATTCCCGTTCCGGGAGGCTGCGCCAACGGGTTAGAGGGGCTTGGGAGGAGAATCAGATGAGTTATATGGAGTGATGTAATGCCGATCGTAACTGCTCAAGGAAAATCAATTGAATGTCCAGTGGGGGCTAATCTTCGGCAGGTGCTTTTGGAGAATGGGGTGGATTTGTATAACGGTGGGGCGAAGGTGATTAATTGCTACAGCATTGGCACCTGTGGGACTTGTGCGGTGCAGGTTTCAGGAATGGTATCACCGATTAATTGGAAGGAGAAGGCGCGCCTTGCGTTGCATCCCCATTCTTTGGTGGGGTCTCGGGAAAAAGGCCGCCGTTTAGCTTGTCAGATTGCGGTTTTGGGTGATGTGGCGGTGACCAAGTACGATCGTTTTTGGGGACAGGGAGATACGATCGTTTGGTGATCTCACTTAAGTTATGAAAAGTTGTGATCGTCATTCTGACCAAGGACTCAATACCGCAATCACGGAATTACGCTCTTTGCGATAGATCTGAAAATCACTATCTAGAGTAAACACTACACTCCTAGGAAACAATTCTGCCATCCGAATCAATTCTGCATCTGCCCACGAAATAGGAACCGACATATACTGCGCCAATAGCGGCACTACCTGTTCCCATTCTTGGGACAGATCAAAGTAGACCTGAGCTTGTTTTAATGTCAAAAGCTGAAGCAAAGTCTCTCTTCCGTTTCGGACTCGTCCCAGTAAAAA
Source organism: Synechococcales cyanobacterium OTE_70_concoct_197_sub (assembly GCA_031375925.1). Classification (GTDB taxonomy): domain Bacteria; phylum Cyanobacteriota; class Cyanobacteriia; order Leptolyngbyales; family Leptolyngbyaceae; genus JAAFJU01. Next base: position 1,231 of record JANMIS010000496.1, on the reverse strand, counting down.
CCAGGTTTCTGAAAGCACTGCTTCACAGGTCAACAATGGTGGCGAGATTTTCTTTAATTGTCCACACACCCAATTATGATGCCGATCGGCTCTATCAACCAATGCCACCAAAATGCCTGTATCCACTAAGACTTGCGTTTGCATCATTTGCCATAACCCTTCAGATACTCAGCATTAGTCGAAAGATCCCCTGGCCCTTCACCCGCACCAATCAATGCTCCCGCCACCTCAAAAAACGATCGATCAGGACTTGTTGGCAATACGATCGGATGGTTAGACCGTTTTAGTCGTAAGAAATCAACAAAATCTAATACCTGCTGTTGATCCACATCCGGCAGAGCATCTACGGCACTTAAAATCTGTTTGGAAAGCGCTGACATATTTTTAAGCAAATGAAATAACATTGTTTTTATTATGACAGTTAACGTTCTAATTTCACCCCATTCTCGGTGATTTCAGGGCCTTGGGGCGCGACTGTCTCTCTAGACCTGAAATTGATGATTTTAATTATCACAACTTGTAATGCGTCCTAGGTTGCGCACCAAATTTAGATCTGGTATTGTCACGCAATAATAAATGCGAACATAACAAGGCGATCGGGAATCGCAGCCAGTGCTCTTATAACTGCTAGATCTAACAGGTGTCTGATGGGAATATTAGATGCATTTAGAGTTGAAAATAACTTTATGGATAATCTTCGCAGGCAATGGAAGGCGCAAAAAATAGCGCGAATTGCCAGTAGCATCGTTATTTCAATCAGTTACTTGGTCTTGGTTGGCTGGAAGCTGGAGATTACATCGCTCAAAAGCGTGATCCCAGGACTAGCGACGATGAAGGTCAATGCAGCCTTCTGTTTCGTTTGGGCCGGGATTTCGCTGTGGCTCCTAGCTTATCAAGCTCGACGATCGATCAAAGCTCAAATCATCAATGTCTGTGCGATCGTTATCGTCATCGTTGCATCCCTAACGATTTGTCAGTACATTTTAGGGTGGAATCTGGGCATCGACGAACTCATTTTCAGCGATCCAGGTTCTCCAGCGACATCCCATCCGGGGCGAATGGGGATCAATACCGCCGTTAATTTTGGTTTGACGGGTGCAGCACTGTGGCTACTCAATCACCACGATCGACCATCGTCACATCCACAGCCACGAGTAGACCCGATCGCAATCGCTCAAAGTCTGGCCCTGATTGTGGGGATGATTGCGATTCAAGCGATAGTGGGTTATGC